>JAUISX010000002.1:0-300000 GCA_030434245.1 Porphyromonadaceae bacterium W3.11 | reverse complement strand
TTCAACTAGCTCTCAAGGAGGTCACTCACACTCAACCCAGCAACAGTGCCTGAAGATTCCTAATGAATGGGTCATTGATGCCGTAGTACTCTGTCCGAATGGAGCAAACAAGTGGGCTGTAGTAGATCCTAAAATTGATGCCGGTTCAAATGGAGTGATGTACGCAAATGATGTAGAAGAGTCCTACTCTCAAAAGGCATTGATTCGTAAGCATAATGGAAAGAGCTATGAGGATACCGACAACTCAACCGTTGACTTTGAAATTAAACAAGCTTCTCTTCTTAAGAAATAAAGTATAAGGGAAACTTATTTCATACGACTTTTAACAGTGATGCATAGAGGTTACTTGCCTAGCCTCTATGCATCTTTTTATCCAGTAAGAGTTTTACGATTCAGCAATCCAAAACTATCGTTCTGCACTAAAGATGACTACAATCCTTATCACACTGCACATATCCGAGCCTTAGCACATCCTATATATTGAATCTAAAATTCGAACTCTCCAGAAATCAGAAAATAAAGCTCTATGAATAACACTCTATTCAATCTTATCGCATTTCGATAAAAGAATAAAGAAAAGTGAATTTCAAAAAAAATAAGAATGAGTGTTCAGAGAAATCAGTATCTTTGCAAGTTATGAGATTTGATTATGATGTGATAGTAATAGGTGCTGGACATGCGGGTTGTGAAGCGGCTCGCACAGCAGCCTTATTGGGTTCTGAAACCCTCTTAATCACCATGGACATGGAGAAAGTAGCACAGATGAGCTGCAATCCTGCCATAGGTGGTATTGCGAAAGGACAAATCGTCCGTGAGATTGATGCTCTGGGGGGCTTTATAGGGATTGCCTCTGATAGGAGTACAATCCAATCTAGAATGCTAAATAGAAGCAAGGGTGCTGCAATGTGGAGCCCTCGCTCTCAAAATGACCGAATGCTCTTTTCAAGATATTGGAGAGAGGAGCTGGAGCAGACCCCCAATCTATTCTTTTGGCAGGATAATGTGAATCAGCTTATCATTAAGGATAATGAGGTAAAGGGAGTCTCAACCATCTTAGGTGTCGAATTTAAGGCTCCTCGTATCATCTTGGCGAATGGAACGTTCTTAAATGGCTTAATGCACGTAGGCAAGGTGCAATTTGAGGGAGGCCGTATCTCGGAGCCTGCGGCTCATGGTCTTAGCGAACAACTTCAAGGACTTGGATTTCGCTTAGACAGGATGAAAACAGGCACGCCAATGAGGTTAGATGCCCGCTCTATACACTTTGACCTCTGTGAGCCACAGTGGGGTGATGAGGATCATCATCAATTTAGCTTCCTTCCAAGCGTCAGCAATAGGGAACTTCCTCAGAGAGCATGCTACATCACCTATACAAATGAAGAGGTGCACAAGATTTTGCACGATAACCTCGCCGACTCTCCGCTCTATAACGGTCAAATCCAGAGTATAGGTCCTCGATACTGCCCTAGCATCGAGACTAAAATCACAACGTTCGCTGAACGTCCAGCACATCAGCTCTTCATAGAACCCGAAGGGGTGGAAACGACTGAATACTATCTCAATGGGTTCAGTAGCTCAATGCCCTATGAAGTACAAATTCAGGCATTAAAGAAAATCCCTGCACTTAAGGACACCCATATCCTTCGCCCTGGCTATGCCATTGAATACGACTTCTTCGATCCTACTCAACTACATCACACCATGGAGTCAATGCTGATACATGGGCTATATTTGGCTGGGCAAATCAACGGGACCACTGGCTACGAAGAAGCCGCTGGTCAGGGTCTTATAGCAGGCATTAATGCACACCTCTCCCTTCACGCGGAGGAGGGTTTCGTTCCAGCAAGAGATGAAGCCTACATCGGGGTTATGATTGACGACCTTGTAACAAAGGGCGTTGACGAACCATATCGTATGTTTACCAGCCGAGCGGAGTACCGCATCCTCCTTCGCCAAGACAATGCGGATGCCAGACTAACCGAAAAGGGCTACCAATTAGGTCTTGTAAGCGAAGAGCGTATCACACACTATCGCAAAAAGATGAAAGCAAAAGAGTATTTATTAAAACTTGTCAACGAGACCTCTGTAGCACCTTCTTCCGAGATAGACCTCTTCTTAAAAGAAAAGGGGACAACGCCGTTAAAACAACAGGTAAAACTCATTGACATCCTAAGACGACCAACCATCGACCTAGAGAGCATTTCGCCTTATATACCCGCACTTCAATCATTCGCAGAAAATCACAAGGACATCATTAACGAAGTCTATGAGGTTACTGGGATTGAGATCAAATACGAAGGATATATTGAGAAAGAAAGATTGCTAGCCGAAAAAGCAAAACGACTAGAGGCCATAAAGATCAGAGGACACTTTGATTACTCTACAATTAAGGCTCTTTCTACTGAAGCACGCCAAAAACTCGAACGCATCAATCCCGAAACCATCGGACAGGCATCCAGAATTCCTGGAATTTCGCCATCGGACATTAACATTTTGTTGGTAATGATGGGACGTTAAATGTTCCACGTGAAACATCCGCATAATGATTATCACGAAAAAAGAGATAAAATCGAGCATTAGCTTTATCCCAGAACAACCAGGATGCTATCTATATAGAGATGCTAATGAGACTGTCATATACGTAGGTAAAGCAAAAAACTTACGTAGAAGACTTGCATCATACTTTCAAAAGAACCAAACTGACCGTAAGACAAAAGCTCTCTTGAGAACGTTCCAAACGGTTGAGTATATGGTGGTGGAAACGGAATTGGATGCCCTTCTCCTCGAAAATAATCTCATCAAGCAGTACCAACCGGTCTATAACATCTTACTAAAAGAGGGCAATCACTACCCTTACATCTGCATAACAAATGAGGAATATCCTAAAGTCATGGTGACTCATAAGGTAATTCGCGATGGGAGTCAATACTACGGCCCCTACCCCAACAGGAGCATGGCATGGACTTTAATAGGGTTATTCAAACACATCTATAAGTTTAGAACATGTAACTTAAAACTAAATGAGGAGGCGATACAAAGAGGAAAATTTAGGGTGTGCCTAAAGTATCACATCAATAGATGTAAAGGCCCATGTGTGGGATACCAAACAAAGAAAGAATATAACGAGCTGGTTAATCAAGCTCGGATGATTCTAAATGGGGACATAAAATCTGCAAAGAAGGATCTGGAAGAACGGATGGCAAGAGCTGCAGCGGAGCTAGACTTTGAGAAAGCAATGGAAATAAAGCAAACAATAGAGGCAGTCCAGAATTATCAAGCAAAGAGCACCATCATAAGTGATGTGATTGGCGATGCACTGGTAATAAGCTCAGCTAGCGATACAGAAGCTTTCTACATCAATTACCTAATCATCCGTGATGGGAATATTATCTCTGGTAGGACCTTAGAGTTCAAAAAGAGAATCGAGGAAGAAGAAGATGAGATATTAGCAACCATTATTATGAAGTTATTGGATGAGCATCATTCAATTAATATCAAAGAGGTTATTCTTGCTAAACAACCTGAATACGCAGCTTTTCCAGAAATAAAATTCACAATCCCTAAGCGAGGAGATCGGAAAAAGGTCTTAGAACTGAGCCAGAGCAACGTGTCGCAATATATTGAAGACAAAAACAAAAAAGCTGAGAAGTTGAATCCCGAGCAAAGAAACACTCAGATTCTACGAGAACTAATGACCGCGGTTGGACTTCCCAAGCTCCCCTATCACGTCGAGACCTTTGACAACTCTAATATACAGGGATCAAATCCTGTAGCTGCTTGTGTCGTGTTCAAGGGAGCGAAACCCTCACGCAGTGATTATCGTCTATACCACATCAAGGGTGTATCTGGACCAGATGATTACGCTTCAATGCACGAGGTCGTGACACGGAGGTATAAGAGAATGAAGGAGGAAGGAGAGAGACTGCCTGACCTGATCATAACTGATGGTGGAAAAGGGCAAATGGGGATCGTAAGAAAAGCTCTAGAGGAACTAAATTTAGAGATCCCTATCATGGGGTTGGCTAAGGATAATAAGCACAATACAAGCCAAGTGCTCTACGGAAATCCTCCAGAAGTGGTAGGCATTATGCAGAGAAGTCAAGTCTTTTACCTACTAGAGAGAATTCAAAAGGAGGTACATAGGGTCGCAATTAATTTTCATAAAAAGGTAAGGAGTAAAAAACAAGTTCATTCCGAACTAGATGAGATTAAGGGCATAGGTCCAGTAAACAAAAAGAAACTCATTAAGACCTTCAAAAGCGTTAAGCAGATCAAAGAAGCAAACCTTAATGAGCTCCAAGAAGCCATAGGAAACACTAAAGGGAAACTTATATACGATCATTTTAATAAGAGTAATATAGAGAAATGAAAGTAGTCATTCAAAGGGTAACGGAAGCCTCCGTCACAGTGGAGGACAAACTAATCAGTCAAATTGGTAAGGGTTTAATGATTCTTCATGGAGTAGAAGTCGGTGATTCAGAAGAAGACCTCAAATACATCCATAAGAAGATCATGAAACTACGGATTTTTGACGACTTGGATGGAGTAATGAACGAAGACATATCTCAAGCTAATGGAGAAATCCTACTAGTATCTCAATTCACATTGCTTGCTAATACACGAAAAGGGAACCGACCAAGCTATGTCAACGCAGCCCCTCCAGAAATATCATCCCCTCTATATGATACTCTTGCTAATATGCTAAGTGAGAGTTTGGGAAAGCCAGTCCAAAGAGGTATATTTGGTGCTGATATGAAGGTAAAACTAATCAATGACGGTCCTGTAACGATTGTCATAGACAGCAGAAACAAATGAGTAGCCCCACATTAGAGGAGGTCCAGAAAAGCGTCGATCAGTGGATAAAAGACTTTGGCGTTAGGTATTTCGATCCCTTAACCAATATGGCAATTCTGACGGAGGAGGTCGGTGAAGTAGCTAGAGTTATGAGTCGCCTGTATGGAGAACAAAGCAGCAAAGAAGGGGAGGAGATCAGCAAAGAACGACTAGCCGATGAATTAATGGACGTAATTTGGGTCGTTACCTGTATTGCTAATCAAACAGGCTGTGACCTTACAGAAGCCTACAAGAAGAATATTAATAAGAAAACAATAAGAGATAATAAAAGACACTTAACAAACGAGAAATTGGCATAAATTCTCGTATGTCAATTTTTTTTATTAGGATAAACAATTTAAAAATGGTAAGTAAATTTCAAGAGGCGTTTGATGCCTTCTCAAAGATCCCGAGTGACGACCAAGTAAAGGTAGAGATTAAAAAGTTGATTGATCAGCATTACGATGCATTGAATAACAAAGAAACGATCAACTTCCTACACAGTACAATTGACCTTACTTCGCTGAGCAGTGACGACAATGATGATCAAATCTACCACTTCACTCAACAAGTGAATTCACTAGATGACGAAAACCCTGCAATTAAGCCGGTAGCAAGTATCTGTACGTATCCTAACTTTGTAAAAGTAGTAAGAGAAAATCTAACTACAGAAGGAGTTGGAGTATGTGCCGTATCTGGAGGATTTCCTTCATCACAAACATTTATGGAAGTGAAAGTTGCAGAAACTTCTCTTGCTCTCCAAGATGGAGCTGATGAGATAGATATCGTCCTGCACATTGGGAACTTCCTAAGTGGCGATTACCAAGCTGTAAGCGACGAAATACAAGAGCTTAGAGAAGTCACAAAAGGTAAGACTCTTAAAGTCATCATCGAAACAGGTGCTCTACAAAAGCTTGAAAATATTCAGAGAGCAAGTATCCTATCACTATTCTGCGACGCAGACTTTATCAAAACCTCTACAGGTAAGGGATACCCAGGAGCGTCATTAGAGGCAGCATACGTCATGGCTACAGTACTAAAAGAGTATCATGAAAAGTATGGTGTCAAGAGAGGACTAAAAGTAAGTGGAGGCGTAAGAACCACCGAAGAAGCTATTCAATACCTCTGCATCATTCGTGGTGTACTTGGTGAAGAGTGGATGACAAACAAGCTGTTCCGTATCGGTGCAAGTTCTCTAGAGAAAGATATCCTAAAGAGCTTAAGATAATATTTGCTCTTAAATGTCATTATGATGGAGATCGGCTATAAAGAGTTCCCGACTGAATTATCTGTCGATCTTCCGATTAGTAAGAGCATTGTAGCACGACAATTAGTGCTTGATTACATACATAATACCCCCCTAGCCGACCGCATAAATCGGCTAGAGGGGTATTTCTTACCCCTAGATATAAAATATATCGCCAACGCTCTCCTGAGGCTAGAAAAGCGAAAAAGAGCAGGCAACAGAGAGCCAATATTACTTGAGACTGGACAAAGCGGAACTGCTTATCGCTTTTTACTCGTTCTTGCATTATGGGAAAAGGGAGACGTTACCCTATCACACGAACCACAACTAACAAAAAGAATTAAAGCTATCGACCTCTTACCGTTTATCGAAATAGGAGCAAAAATAGACTTCAGACCAGATCAGAATAAAACCTATATTAAAGGAAATAGAAAAGTCACTGGAGATGTAGATGATTCAAAATGGAATACAAGTCAATTCAGTAGTGCCCTTCTGCTGACAGAGCCATTACATAGAGGCAGTATAAGATTACAGAAAGATCTGAACCGATCATCATACAGTTACTACGAACTCACCCAAAAAGTGATCAAAGAGTACCGAACAACGACATCGACGTCGGAAGAAGGCGACTGGAGTGCAGCTGCCTTTTGGTATCAACTAATGGTATCACATCCTGAAATACATGCTATCCACTTTAATAACCTAAACGCTGAAAGTGCCCAACCTGACAGAGTCATAACACGCATCTTCCAGAACTTTGGAATTAATACAGATGCAAATAACAAATTAACTCGAATTCCAAAGGTCAGTAATAAGCTTCACATAGACCTTTCGCAATCGCTTGACCTATTCCCGAGTATAATGATCTCGGCAATTTGGCTTAACATACCATTCGAAATTAGCGGCATAAAGAATCTTAGAGTAAAGGAAAGCGACAGGATAAGCTCCATTATTGAGAATTTTAAGGCTCTTGGCGTTGATGACATCAACGTAAAAGATGATATCATATATAGAATTAATCTACAAAATGTTCCACGTGTAACATTCAAAGATAATGCTATACTTAATAGCTATGACGACCACAGGATAGCCATGTCTTTCGGCGTTCTAGCAACATCTATTACAAATAAAAATTACAAGCTAATAGGAGCTGAAGCTGTAAGCAAGAGCTATCCTAACTTCTTTGAAAGCTTACTAAAGAAACAACAGGGCTAAGAAATCAATCCCCAATCTTTCTCATCTTCCAAATCCTGTTGTAGTCTTTGTCTGAGCAAGAAATTCTTAGGATCCATCAAATTAGGATCTTCAGTAAGAATATGCTCAACAAGGTTTGAGCAAAAATGAACCATTCTACTATCCTGAGCCAAGTCCGCAATTTTCATTGAAATGCCAGTACCGCTCTGAGCTGTTCCCTCAAGATCTCCATGTCCTCGAAGTTTTAAATCTTCTTCTGCGATATAAAAGCCATCAGTACTATCACACATGATATTAATGCGGCGTTCGGAAGTCGCACTAATGTTATTGGGTGACATCAATATACAGTAGCTCTGATCGCTACCTCTCCCTACTCTTCCTCGAAGCTGATGTAATTGCGATAAACCAAAACGCTCAGCACTATTAATAATCATAACAGTAGCATTAGGTACATTCACTCCCACTTCAATAACGGTAGTTGCAACAAGAATATGAGTCTCACCAGAGACAAACTTCCGCATCTCCTCTTCCTTATCTTCGCTATTCATCTTTCCATGAACCATCCCAACGTTATGACCAGGAAAAGCCGCTACCAAATCCTGAAAGCCTTCCTCTAGACTTTGGAGATCCAACTTCTCACTCTCTTCTATAAGTGGAAAAACAACATAAACTTGCCGACCGAGTAATAACTGCTGATGCACAAATTGATTCACAGACATACGATCTTTCTCTCTTGCATGTGACGTCACAATAGGAGTTCGACCTGGTGGCAACTCATCAATAATAGAGACATCTAAGTCACCGTAAAGGGTCATGGCTAAAGTTCTAGGGATAGGGGTAGCACTCATGATCAAAATATGCGGGTTAAGCCCCCTACTCTTTTCCCATAAGACACTCCTCTGATAGACACCAAAGCGATGTTGCTCGTCTATCACCGCTAGTCCTAAATTATGAAATTGAACATAATCCTGAATCAAAATATGAGTGCCGACCAAGATATCTATCATCCCATTTTTCAATTCCTCCAATATAGGTTTACGCTCACGAGCTTTCATTGACCCAGTTAACAGAGCCACCTTGACATGATGATCGTTAAGCATTCCACTAAGTGATTGATAATGCTGTTGAGCCAAAATCTCAGTTGGTGCCATCAAGCAGGCTTGAAAACCATTGTCAAGAGCTAGTAACATAGAGAGAACTGCTACAATCGTCTTACCACTACCCACATCCCCTTGGAGTAATCTATTCATTTGAAATCCACTCTGCATATCAGCATGAATTTCTTTTACAACTCTCTTTTGAGCATTTGTCAAGTCGAAAGACAAACCATGGCTATAAAAGGAATTAAATCGCTCTCCTACATTATGATATACATAACCTTTCGTCTCCAGCCTTCTTCGAGAATGAAGATATCTCATTCTGAGGGCAAAAAAGAAGACCTCCTCCATCTTAAGCCGTGCTATAGCTCTTTGTAGAAAGATAGGATCCTGAGGAAAGTGTATCATCTCTAGAGCTTCTGCGTGAGAAAGCATATTGTACTCCTGAACAATGTACGAGGGAAGTGTCTCGGGAAGATAGCCCTTGACCTCATGAAGAAGGTTATCCATTAACTCGCTAATAGCTTTGCTAGAGAGAGATGACTTCTTCATCCTTTCAGATGTATTATACATAGGATAAAGCCCCTTGACGGACTTCTTTGAAGCGTTCACGAGCTCCATCTCCGGGTGTGCAATAGTGAATATACTATTGAAGAGCGTAGGCTTACCAAAAATGGTATATGACTCGCCCACCTTGACACTTCGGAGAATATACTGTATGCTATTAAACCAAACCAGTTCTATCGTACCCGTCTGATCTTCAAAGTAGGCCTTAAGCCTTTTCTTATAACGCGATCCCTCCTCTACAAAACCTAATAGCTTCCCTTGTAGCTGAACGTAAGGCATCCCAGGTCTAAGCTCTTTGACCTGATAAATTTTAGTCCTATCAATATGCTTATATGGAAAATAGTAGAGTAGATCACGCCAGGTTTTAATGTCAGCTTCTTTCTCTAAAACCTTTGCTCTACGTTCCCCTACCCCTTTAAGATAGGTTATATCTCTATCCAGAATATCCATTAATAAGAATGCTCGTCCAAGATAAAATCAGCTAATAACAAATCCTTTGGTGTAGTAATCTTAATATTATTAATATCTCCAGAAACCAACACAGGAGAAATAGAAGCATAATGCTCAACGATGCTCGCATCGTCAGTTAGTGCATCTAATGGTGAAGAAAAAAAAGAGTCATAGGCATCTAACAAAATAGAGCGTTTAAAGCATTGAGGCGTCTGGACAAGATAAACCTTATTACGATCAACAGAATAAGGCGTCCCGCCATCCAAAGATATCCTCACAGAATCGATCGGTAAGATAGCTGGAATGACGGCATCAGAATCAGCCATAGCATTTACTAAATCGTCAAACATTCTTGATGTAACAAAAGGGCGTACAGCATCATGTATTGCTACGTAATCACAGCGTGCTTGCTGCAATCCATTAAAGACACTCTCTGCTCTTGATTTCCCACCATAGGTCACACATACATTCTGCAAATTATATCTTTGCAAAAGTTGACGCACATAATCAATATCGCCTAATGGGACGACCAAAATCAACTCACTCTCTGGCGATAGTCTATTGAGGTTTAATAGTGTATGAATGAATATAGGTATTCCCTTAAGCTCTATATATTGTTTAGGAACATCTTTTCTCATACGACTTCCCTTACCTCCAGCAACCACGACAATTGAAAGCTTCTTACTCATAAAGGAAGTAGTTTAATCAATCTTATAAAGCTCTGAAACAACCCATAACACAATTCCTGCAGCTACACTCACATTCATTGAATGCTTAGTACCATATTGCTTAATCTCCACAGTTCCATCACAGAGATCCATAACAGACTGTTGTACACCTTCGACTTCATTTCCAAGAACTATAGCTAAGGGTTGATGCGTATTAAGTAAAGCAGAAAGTTTAGGTAACATAACACTACCCTCAGCCTGCTCTAATGCCCATACCTGGTAACCATTAGCTTTAAGCTGAAGTATAGCTTCATCACAATTTTGGTAATAGGACCACGGCACAACTTCTTCAGCACCCAACGCACTCTTATGAATCTCGGCATGTGGAGGTTGTCCCGAAATACCACAAAGCATTATCTTCTCCAGACGAAGAGCATCAGCAGTCCGAAATACAGCCCCAACATTATGCATGCTGCGGACATTATCTAGTACCACAGTTATAGGACGTTTAGCTATCTCTTGATACTCTTGCGGCTGTAGCCGCTCCATCTCCTCTATTTTTAGTTTTCTAGCTCTACTCATACACTCAAATATAATAAAATTCCCAGATACAAAGCTAGCAGCAGACAAAAGAGGGTATAGGTACTTTCTAAATATTCTACCGATACTCTCAAATCATTGTACTGGTACTTTCGAAAGATTGTACCGCTACCTTCAAAACCGAAAATTCTATGCTATTCCTGAAAAAAGTGCACAGAAATTAATTAAAAACTGATGTGTGCTATCCTGAAATAGTGGACAAGAAGAAGAAGAAAAGTAATGGAAGAAAAAAGCACAAAAAGAATGAATCCTCAACATTCGAGGTATTATAGTAATGAATTTAGGTATCTCGTAGTGAATGATCTTCTCTGTACTGGAGATTCAGTAGTAGATGTAGCTAAAAGATATAAGATTGGCTGTGTTACACTTTATAAATGGTTGAGTATCTTTGGAGTAGAAACACCATCAAACAACCTAGTAAATGAAGAGGGTATGAGCAAAAGTGAGAAAGAATTACGACGAGAATTATTAGAGTTAAAGCGTGAAAACTCACGTTTAAAAGTAGCAAAAAGAACAGCAGAGTTGGACGCCTTATTCCACAAGACAATGTTGGAAAAAGTAGCAGAGAAGCATAATATAGACATAAAAAAAAGAGCGATTTGAAGTGATCGACACTCTCCTAAAAGGTTTTAAAGACCAAAATAGTCTGTTTAGTATCAGCGAGTTGTGTCTTCTAGCTAATGTTAGTCGTAGTGGCTATTATAACTACGATCACAGTCGTAAGTATAAAGAGGAAGAACTAAGTGCTCTTTCAGGGTCCATCGTTTACTACTGTCACTATCTCAGACAAAAAGCCCATTTACCCAAAGCCGGTGGAAATCAGCTTTATCAGCTCTGTAAAGAGTACTTTGGAGAGAAGATGGTCATAGGTCGTGATAGATTCTTTGATATTCTTAGAGCCAATAACTTATTGCTACGAGCTAAGAAAAAAAGAGGGGTCCCGAGAACTACGTTTGGTGTGGTAAACCACGGATTTGAAGACCATGTCGGGGAAAGAGATTTGGAAGAGTAAATTTATTCTTTGAACATATGAGGACAATTGGGTAAATTTGCCAATAGATGTCAAGAAATAAAACAAAGGACTATGTATATGATAGGTCAGATACTGAGAGACCTCAGGGAGAATAAAGCACTACAGATATCCGAGGTGGAGGAGGCTTCGGGGATTGGAGGCTCACACATCAGCCGTATAGAGAATGGCAGGCGACTGCCCACGGTCTCACAAATCCAAAAACTAGCATCCATTTATGATATAAGTAGTGAGACACTACTCGCCCAGAGAGAGAGCGACAGGATTATTCATAGCCTAGAGTATCCCGATGTGGCTATGGAGGCTCTCAATATTGCGGAGCAAAAATTGAGCTACGGTATCGGCTATCTCGAAACTCTTAATAATAGCATCTACACCAAGCCTCTACCACTTGAGAGCCGTAGATACATTGGGAGCAAGGCGAAGCTCACAGATTGGATTATGACGACCATAAGGAGGGAGACCACTACGGAGGGGACATTTTGTGACCTTTTTGCTGGTACAGGGGTGGTGGCTAGTAGGGCTCTTGAGATTTACGACCGTGTGATTATCAATGACTTTCTCTACTCCAATAATGTGATATATAGAGCCTTCTTTGAGGAGGGAGATTGGAGGCAGAAGAGGGTGTGCGACCTCCTAGACTATTACAATACCATTGACCCCGATAGCCTTAGAGACAATTACTTCTCCACTCACTTTGGCGGTAAGTATTACGAGCAGAGTGTGGCTAAGAAGATTGGGTACATTCGGCAGTGTATCGAGGAGATTCGCCACGAGCTCACGCCTAAGGAGTACAATATCCTACTAGCGACCCTGATATATAATATAGATAGGCTTGCCAACACGGTAGGACACTTTGACGCCTACATCAAGAAGCCCATTACGCCACGACCACTCAGGCTTCGTCCCATAGATGCTATGAGCTACGAGGGGGCAGAGATACACCGTGATGACTCCAACCTATTAGCCCGAGAGATAAGTGCCGATGTAGTCTATATCGACCCCCCCTATAACTCTCGCCAGTACTGCCGCTTTTATCACCTCTATGAGACACTTGTCAAGTGGGATGCTCCAGAGCTATTTGGCGTAGCCCTCAAGCCTGCCCCCGAGAATATGAGTGCCTACTGCACGGTAAGGGCGGTAGATGCATTTAGAGACCTAGTAAGTGTGCTTGATACCAAGTACATCGTCGTCTCATATAATAACACTTACAAGAGCAAGAGCAACTCTAGCGAAAATAAGATGAGGCTCGAAGACATCAAGGAGATATTAGAGCTGTGTGGGGAAACTAAAGTTTTTAGCCAGTCGCACCAATACTTCAATGCAGGTAAAACCGACTTCTCCGACCATAAGGAGCTATTATTTGTAACAAAAGTAGATTATGAGAGACGAGATAAAGCGTTCCCCACTCTTCTACGTTGGTGACAAGTACAAACTGATGGAGGAGATAAGGGGGCATTTCCCCACCTCTATCGGTAGGCTTATAGAGCCATTTGTGGGTGGTGGTTCGGTATTTATGAATACTAGGGCTACCAGCTACCTCCTCAACGACATAGACCCCTATGTGATAGAACTACATCGTATGCTCACAAGCTACCGAGGTAGGCGTAGGGAGCTATACAACGAGTTAGAGCGAATTATCCGCCACTATGGGCTATCCTACACTTATGTGGAGGATGTCATTCCCAATGAGCTAAAGGAGCAACACCCCAAAACCTACATCGCACGCTACAATAAGGATGCATACCTCCGTATGAGGAGTGATTACAACCGCTCCCAAGAGCGAGACCCCATACACCTCTACTTGCTACTCATATATGGCTTTAATCGTATGCTTCGCTTCAATAGCCGTGGAGACTTTAATATCCCAGTAGGCAATGTGGACTTCAATAGCAATACGCGTAAAGCCCTAGACGACTATCTCGACAAGGTAGAGCGTAGCGAGATAGCTTGGTATGCCCTTGATTACAGGGCATTTTTCAAGGAGATAGAGCCACAGTCCGACGATTTGATCTACCTAGACCCCCCATATCTTATCACTCATAGCGAGTACAATAAGCTATGGGGTGAGACAGAGGAGCGAGAGCTGTATCTGCTACTTGATGACCTTTGTGACAAGGGAATCCAATGGGCACTCTCCAATGTCGCTATATATAAGGGTGTGGAGAATACCACCCTCACGGAGTGGGCTAGTAAGTACCGCTCCACCTCTATAAAGAGCAATTACATTAGCTACCACGATAATACGATCAAGAAGTTTGACGAAGTCCTTATAACCAACTACTAAATTATGGCACGAAATCGAGAATACAAGCCCCTCCTATTTACTACCACAGTTCGCAATCCCGAACGAATCAAAAGGCTACTATGGCTACTCAAACAGTTTGACGGAGAGGAACTTACCGATGATTTGGCTACTAAGGTGGTGGGCGAACTCATCCGCTACGGTCTCTACCGCCCTAAGAAAAAAACAGATAGCATCAAAGAGAAGTGGCAAGGTACGGAGCAAGGAGCATTTGGCAACACCCTCCTAAGTGACCGTGAGGTAGCTTGGATGCTGGAGCATAATCCCCAAAATCACAAAGAGGCGGGATTTGCTCACGGCTATGCCTCACGCTTTGCAACAATTTTTGATTTCACAAAGGAGCTGGGCTTCGTATATTTCAAGGTGGGAGAGCCTATCGAGTTTTCCACCATTGGCACTCGCTACGCATCCATCATCGAGGTAGATGTAAGGAGGGATAATATGCTAGCCATCACAGAGAGCCACCCTGAATACGAAACAGAGGCATTCTTGCAGGCGATGAGTAGGTCGCAACGTAAAAACCCCTTCGTCAAGGTGCTTAATGACAATATCCCCCTCGTCCTCCTCCTAAGAGTTATTAAGCTCCTCAATGCTGACCCACGCAATAATAATACAGGGATGTCACGTAGGGAATTGCCACTCCTTATCTTTTGGAAGGATAACAATGCACAAGCACTCTACGAAAGGATAATGAAGCTAAGGGAGGAGTATGGTTATACTCCCTCTGATGAAGTGATTTGTGACCTATGCACTGAGGAGATAATGGAGGGAGCCTTCAAGAAGTTTAAACCTAAGTCCATTATGCAGGAATACCCTGATGAGTTTATCCGCAAGATGAGGCTGACAGGGCTTATTACCCTACGAGGTGCAGGGCGGTTTATCGACATCAATCACAATGAGGATAAGAAAGTCGATTACATCCTAAGCCGTTATTTGACCTACCAAACCTATACCAATGAGCGAGACTACTTTGACTATATGGCTACGGTCGATAGTATGCTCTTAAGCCTAAGCACCGTATCTCCTACCACTACCCAAAGCCAGCATTTGCTCAATAACTGGGTTGGTATCTATGGTTGGGACAATATCAAGAGTGAGCTCCAAGTACTCGCCTCAGGGCAAAACTCCTCAGATGATGTGCTCCGCCTAATCCCTAAGCCCTCACGCCTAGAGTTTCTCACGGCGATGGCAATCAAGTATAACTTCCCTGACGTAGTGGTCACCCCCAATTATCCTACTGATGATGAGGGGTTACCCACCAGTACCGCTGGCGGAAATAGTGGAGATATTGAGTGTAAGGAGGAACACAATGGTATCCTAGTTGAGGTTACTATGGCTTCGGGGCGTACCCAAACGATCATGGAGATATGGCCTATAGAGCGACACTTAGAAAAGTATCAGATGAGATACCCCGAGGCTCAGTGTATATTTGTAGCCCCCTCCATATTCTCTGACTCTAGGAGGCAGATAGAGTATGTACACCATACGAAAGGTCACGAGATAAGACCCTACAAGATAGCCGACTTCATCACCTACCTAGAGCAATCCAATACCCTCTACCAATAAGGATTACATAAGTTGGTAACTATAGAATAACGCGAGTTCGATTTAAGCAACTGTAGCAAGAGCCTCTTTATCAATAATTTCAAGATTCAAGGAAGGCTTTTTAGGCATCAAGTTGTACGCAAGTAACGCTGAAAACAGATTGACTACGAAGTTATTAACACTGCGATGTCTCGTATGTTCTATTTGGCATACATTCTTTAAGAGATCATTGACGGTTTCTATGATGGATCTTTTTCGAAGGAGAATTTTATCATGAATATGCATTAGAGCATTCTTCATATTCTTCTTAAGTTTTGTAATCAAGTGAATATCATCAATAAAGAGCTTGTCAAATAGATTTTTTGAGATATATCCTCTATCCGCTATGAGCTTACCAAAGAGTTTCTTAGAGAAAGAGTCATCCTTTAGTGGTGCTCTGTCATCTGTATTACCAGGCGTGATCTGATAGGTGATAATCTCTCCTTTGTCATTGATAACAAGATGCAGTTTAAAGCCATAGAACCAACCCATTGTGGAGCGACCTTTCTGTGCCCAACCTTTCATAGTTTTATGATTTCTTTCCCGTTTGATATGGCAAGCTCTTAGAGGGGTAGAGTCAATGAAAGAAACACCTGTAGACTTTCCTAAGCAGCACATATTGAGAAGCATAACAAGCTTTAGCCCCACTTTAGTTTGAAGTTCAACAAAACGATTATAGCAGACTGTTTGAGGAAATTCGTTTTTAAGATGAATCTGAACATATTTGAGATAGAAGGACTTGAGGTCTCTATATCTTGACAGATACTGTCCCCAAAAAGTGTGTAAGTCCCAAGAATGTTATCTTTGAAAAGTTAAAAACAAAAGATAAACAAGAAGATGAGACTTACACAAATGCAATTTAAGGAAATTCTATCAAACGTGATGACAGAGCCAAATGGAGTTGGTCGTTTAATGGAGTTAATCATCGAAATAGCGATGCAAGGGGAGAGGGAACTGTATAAAGAAGATAGTGGCGATGTGAGCAATGGATACCGCCCCCGTCGCATCTTTGCGAGTGGTAATATGCTAGAATTACGAGTACCCCGAACTCGACAGCAGGGCTTCATGCCCTTGATTTTAGGCGTTCTCAAAGATCAAGAGAAAGAGATGGGAGAACTAGCAGGTTATCTATATAGCTGCGGTAATACGATGGAGGATATCTCTGGAGTATTCGAGCGTTTGTATGGTAAACGTTATAGTACGAGTCAAATCAATCGTCTCTCCTTATCGACCCAAGAAGCAGTAGAAGAGTGGCGTCAAAGACGTCTACCGAGGACTTTAGAGGCACTTGTTATCGATGCTACATATCTTCCTGTACGGAGAGGAGAAAGTGTGAGCAAGGAGGCATTTTTTGTAGTGATGAGTTTAGATAGCGAAGGACGTCGAGACATCGTGGGTGTCTATAATAATCCAACAGAGGGAAGCGGCATCTGGGGCGAGTTTTTTGAGGATCTAAAAAGCCGAGGACTCGAAGTGGTAGGACTAATCATTTCAGACGGGTTGAATAACATTGAAGAGGTTGCACGTGAGCACTTTACAGAAGTGGAAGTCCAGCTCTGCACGGTGCATCTACAGCGAGAAATAACTCGAAAGATACGCCCTCGAGATAAGTCAGCCATCGCAAGTGATCTACAGGAGGTCTTTAGTAAAGACGGCTCAAGAAGCTCACCTTTAGATGGCCTAGAGAGCTTTAAAAACTTTGCGTTCAGATGGCGTAAGAGCTATCCTTTTCTCACAAAAATAGCTAACGGTCAGAGGATAGAGTATTACTTCACATACCTAAAATACGACGTCAGTGTTCGCAAGTACATTCATAGTACTAACTGGATAGAACGCTTCAATAGACAGGTAAAGAAAGGGGCTCGATATAAATGTGCATTACCTAGCGTAGAATCCGCTCTACACTTGATAGGTAGTATTGCAATCAATGCAAACTATCTGAAGAAAAGAATAGGAGATCTAACTCTTGGACTTAGGAAGAACAATGAAAAGTAAATAACAACAATGTGCTTTATTTTCCAACACAAAGATATCAACCTAAAAGAATACGGCAAGGCGGTGTCTCCGCGGTGCTACGACAGCCTTGCCTTAATTCTTTATTGGTCTATCTTTAATGTTTATGGAAAACAAAGCGAAAAAATATGTAGGTTTGCTTTTCAGAGACGCATTCTGCCGTACACACTTTTGGGGACACTACCTCTTGACATGTGAAAAAGTATGAGTATTGTCATGACCTCACTGTCAGAAAGACGTGATTTTCTCTTTCTTCTCTTCTTACCTCCTTGTTCTATAGCATTCTCAGCAACAACACGATCAAACTGAATAGAGAAATCATCGATAATACAAAATAATTCTAGTATATTTGTTGTCATAAAAGTGGTGTTTTATTTTCTTGTAATTAATTGATAGTCAATTACTAAGATACAAATAACTCACCACTTTTCCTAATATATTTCACTCTATTTCTTATGTCGAACTCACGTTAAAAAAAGGGCGTCACAAATCGCTACACGTTGTGACACCCCTTTACACGATTTTTGTAAATAATAAAACTATGTAAATGATATTACATTAAAGACGATTAATCTCATCCGTTGATTGTGTTCCTTGATAGCGATACTTCTTGCTGTTAAAGTTATATGTGACAGTGAGAGCAACCCTACGACTATCAAACTTTGTGTGATTGTATATCTCTATTTTATTCATCCTAAACAGATACTCTTCCTTTGAGGTATTGAGTAAGTCCGAGATGTCAAGGCTAACAGATAGTTTATTATCCATGAACTTCTTCATCAATCGCATGGAAACAACATGTACTGGCTCAAATAATGCAATGTCATTATTTCCTCTGGATTGAAAACTATAATTAGCCCAAAGGTATATATCATGAGGAAAAGTGAACGTGTTTTTCTGTGAGATAGTAAATATCTCGCGGTTGTATGTCTCATCTCCCACTTTCACATACGGCTTATCATACCCCACATAGATATTTGGTTGCCACCACCCTATCTTTTTTTGATAAGAAGCATATAACTGGAGGGTTTGAGCTTGCTTCAAGTTTTTGTGCTGAAATAAGACAATGGGTTCGTCTCTATACAGTGATATATCCGCATATATCAAATCATTAATGCTTGAGAATGAGCCCCCTATCATCAAACCATCTTTTTGGATGTCTAGTGAAAGGATATGACTAATCATAGGTTTGAGATACGGATTCCCACTCTCAAACATGTCTGATGAGTTATATTGCACACCACTTCTTAGCTGATTATATGATGGTCGGGAAATAGTACTCCTATAGCTTAACTGGGCATTTAGCCAACCCTGATAAACCACAGAAGCATTAGGAAAGAGATTATGATATTGCTTTGATTGCTCTTTTTGTTGCTCTCCATTCTTAACGTATTCAAATTCATTAAATTCATATCTCAATCCTATCTGAGAAGAAAAGTGATTAAAACTCTTTGAATAAGTCAAAAAACCTGCTGCAGCCATATTCTTAAGACGATTATCTCCTCCATCAATAAGGCTTAAAGATGACGAAAAAGACTGATGATTATCCGTTTTAGACGCCTCGGCACCTATACTTAACTCCCCACCCCATAGATTAATCATATTTATAAGTCGTGCTGCGTACAATCTCGAATTCATACTATACCCATTGATAATATCGTCTGAAGCACTCCCTTGTACGACATTCTCATCGCTATTTGACTTCGTGTCAAATATATCAGCATCTAGCTTCACGCTATAATTATCTGTGAAACGCCCCAACCAATAAAAATTTAGGCTATGTGTCTTACCCGTATCTTTCTTATCCTTGATAAACGTGTCCTCTATATTCCCCATCGCAGTTTGAGATATAGTGGAAGATTCTGTATGTATATCACCCTTTGATTTATGAGAAAAGATATACTTAAGACCTAGACTATGATTTTCAGAGGGCAAGTAGTTAAGACCCAACGTATAATGCTGAGTTAGCCTCTTAATCCTCTTCTTAGACTCGTCCAACACCTCTTTGGCTATTTCAGTAGGAAAAACTATGGTATATGACTGATCTGATGCATTATCTGATTGAATATTATATACAGAGCCAAAGATATCCAGAGCACCTCTTCGATATTGGAGGAAAAGATATTGGTCTGAAGACACGTTATGACCAACACTAACCTTTCCAAACAGAGAACCACCTAAACCTGTATCAAGAGGCTTGTAAGTAGTAATCAATAAAACACTCGAAACCGATGCATCATACTGAGCTCCAGGATTAGTAATCACCTGGACAGATTTAATATCTGTTGACTTCAGTTGCTTCACCTCCTGAATACTATTTGCTTTTCTTCCATTGATGTATATAAGAGGGGTCCCTCTACCCAGGACAGAGATAGACTCAGAGTTACCTGACAACATAGGAAGCTGTGCTAGTAGATCCATACCTGTACCAATCTGAGACAATGGGGAGTCTTTGAGAGAGATAGAGATACCGTCATTAGTTATAGAGGTCATAGGTCTTCTCTTAGCTGTAATGACAACATCGACTAACATCTCATAGGACTCCTTAAGCTCCACTGTATATTTAAGTTCTGCCAAGTCGGTAATCGTATGACTAGCGAACCCCAAGGCAGAGATCGTCATGACTCGCTGATCTAGAGGTCTTATATCAGCCGTAACAATACAAAAGAGCCCAGCCTCATCGGTCACACCACCCGTAATAAGCGTGCTATCTGCTTTATTTCTTATAGTGACATTAATAAATGGCAGTGGATTCTGTTGTTCATCCACCACCTTTACCTCCAACAACTCTTGTGCATACCCCACCACACCAAATAAGACACAACAAAAAAACAATGCCAGTCTCTTGTTTCTCATAATCATCATAGTTTAATTGGCAATTAAAAAGATCTACAAAACGTAGTAATCAATAAAGCTTCTTGTCCAAATTCGTTATATTTTTTTCAATGGAAAGCCAGCCATTCAATACTGAACAAAAGTAATCAGTAGTACCGTAAAAAGCAAGCAATCTCTAACAGACTTGCCCTTTCTATTATCGTAGGATCACTATATCAACATGTTATCTAAGTTGTACTATGATTTTATAAATCAAAGGGTGCAGTCTATGCGGTTAAAAATATATCACAACCAATAGAAGATATGCTAGATTCGAAGAAAGAGACTAAGTAATACTTCAAATGGACGAATATTATAATTTACACTCTGACTTGTCAAAGAACTAAACATAGTATAACCATACATACGATTATTAAGTAAGTTGCGAGCGGCAAGGCTCAACTCCCATTTATCATTTGGTGAATATACAATTCCTGCATCGATAAGAAAATAGTGCTTCTTAACATGGTCCGAAATTTCATTATAATAATAATCGCCCATCAGCTCGACTCTGAATAGCTTCATTGGAGTAAGCACAACCTCCAAGTTCTGTGAATAGTTGTTCCTAAAATGCTTATCATTACCTTTTAAACGCTCTCCTATCCTATTGAACGTCATAGCATAAGAAAGACTTAGCCAAGATGTAGGACGTGAAGAGAGGTAAGCTTTGAGCATTGCATTACGGAATTGATAAGATGTTAGTTCATCTTGCAGATAAACCTCTTGCTTTCCAAATGAATAAAAACCTCTAATACCCAACGTCGTATGCCACCACATCAATCCTTTGCTAGAGTTTCCACTTAAAGTGAACATAGAGCCGCTATTGATCTGAGGAATAAGTTTGTATATCATATAGCCCTCTTTAAAGTCACGGCTATTCATTTGAGTCGATTTCAAATGAGAAAAGCCGAAAGAGATATTGGCAAAGAGTGCGTCTAAAGCGTTCTTATAGTCCGCACCAATAGAAGCATTAAAATTATCATGTTTATTCAATTCATTTAGCCCTAAAGACAGAACATGATAGTTTCTTAAAACATAGCCATCATACCATTCCTGATCATTGAGGATACCACTGAAATATTTTGCGATACCCTTGAACTTTAATCGATTCGTTGCTTGAAGAGCTAACTGAGCCATAGGTGCAAAGGCAAAGCTTTGTTCATTCCTTTTCTCGTCGTTTTTAAAAGTATATGATGTCCAATAAATAGGCAAGCTTAAATCGCCTTCAAACGCATTAAAATGGAAGCTAAATGCGGGAATACCATATATCTGAAAAGAATTAACCGAAAGATTATTATCCAACGGTGACAAATCCAATTCAAAGCCTACCAAATCACTTTGAAATTGGCGTCGCATGGTTGAAATACCTAATTTGGTTGAGAATTCATGCCCATTGAAGATATAACTTAGACGAGTATTAGTATTGCTAAAGAATAACTGTGAAGAAATATCTTGTTTGATATGATTATCCCCCTTCCGTATTCTTAAAACGCTTGGTTGCTTTTGCCATTTAGAGAATGTTGCACGAAAAACCGGCTAAAATTATTGCGTATATCATTGATTATTAGTATCTTTAGTGTGTAATTAAGGGGAGAATATAGTATTGATTTATAGCGACAATAGTTATGGGATTCAAGCAAACGAGCAACAATGCACCCTCATTTACTGAGGTGTTTACCGAATTGAGAAGTTCTAGAGCACGCAATGAGTTTCTAGAGCAAATTGACAAACTCATTGATTGGAGACCATTTCAAACGCTCATAAATAAAAAGCTAAATAAGAGAGCTGAAGCGAAAGGCGAACCTACTTATGATGGAGTCCTAATGTTTAAGATCCTGCTTTTAGAGACGTGGTATAATTTGAGTGACCGAGCCGTTGAAGAACGTATTAACGACTCCATCAGCTTTGGTAAGTTTCTTGACATTGATATGGAACACGTCTCTCCCGATCACAGCACCATTTGTCGTTTTCGCAATGCGATTGTAGAGAAAGGCTTGTGGGATAAACTTTTGAGCCTTCTCAATAAGCAGCTACAACGCCATGGGATTATGAAGATTGAGACGGGAGCATTGGTTGATGCAAGTATAGTTGATAGCCCATATGCCCCCGATGGTTCTGTCAAGATAGAAGTCGCCGAGGATAGAGAGGACACCAGAAGCGAAGAAGCTAAAGAGGAAGAGCGGAGCTATCAAGTAAAAGTGGGTAGCGCGAAACTAGGTGTGGATACTGAAGCTCGCTGGGTGGTAAAATGTAAGAAGTTTAGATATGGGTACAAGAAACATGTCTTGACAGACGGTGAAGGACTTGTGCATACCCTTACCACCACATCTGCCAATGTCTCAGACACCACAGAATTTCCAACTCTCATAGAGAAAGGAGCCCTTCAAAAAGGAGTAATGGTATTAGCCGATAAAGGGTACACCTCCAAGGCCAATAGAGAACATTTATCTGGTCACGGGCTCAAAGATGGGATAATGAGAAAAGCGACAAAGGGGAAGCCACTTAGTGATAAAGATAAAGAATTCAACCGACAGATAAGCCAGTATCGAAATAAAATTGAGCGTACTTTTGGAAGTATCAGGCGCTGGTTTCACGGAGGGAGGTGCCGATATCGAGGGTTAGCTAAGACGCATGCACAAAATATACTTGAAGCCATTTGCTACAACATCAAAAGAGCTCCCCAGTTATACCTCAATACATTATTGAAAAATGAAGAAGCCTCTATAAGAGGAGCACTTGTTATGAGATAAGTACTAGAAATCCTCTGTAAAAGCTCATATTTAGAGCTTTTACAGAGGAGAATAATCAAAAAACAAGGCGATTTTTCAAGAAAGACAAGACGAAAATCTGCAAAAAGTCAGTCAAAAACGTCTAAACTCGAATGTGCAACAGTCTCATTTAATATATGAATGTACCGCATATCCTTTTTGCCCCTTTCGTATCAGGAAATCCAAATTGTTCTCTATCACCCCATTTTTAGCACTGACTCTTTGCTCATTAGGGAAAGTACCGAGAGTATTAAGATTTGACTTATCCCAATCATAACGACCAATCAGCCTATTTTTCACGTAAAGGTGAGACTTATTCACGAGCAGATTGGTTTCAATGGACAAGTGATTATTTCTGTCATGTGCATTTTCTTCACTCTCAATGATCTCCTCTCCCTCCTTAAAATAGTATATAAGATTGTGAGTATTTTGGCTATCATCAGTCTGGTGGCTATAGTTTACCCGACTAGTTAGATCTATATCTTCACTTAGGCCCCAGAGATTGTTTATACTAGCCATATGAGTGGGACCTATTCGAGTTTTTTCTTGTCCGAGCTGATTGGGATTCTTTCCTGAGATACTAAAAGGGGCCGATAATGAGTAATTATCAGACCATCTAGAAGATTCTTCACTGAGCTCAAGTTCTCTATTGATAGAGGAGGCTGGACGTCCTACATTAGAAGTTTTAGCAGTAGCCAGCATCTGCTTGCTTTTCTTAAAACGCATTAGGGATAATTGTGCATCCCACAAGAATGCCGGAGAGTGATTTAAATAACCAGCTCCGAGATTACTAGTACCTACCAAACGACTTTTGGCATCTTCTTTGAGCTTTATGTTGATTGCTGGATTTTGTGAAAAAGAGATATCATTCATCGCCTTGATAGGTTGATGGTTTTCTAAGACTTCAACAGCTCCAACATCATCTGGATTTATGGTATTAGTGGCGACTCCATAACGCTCACCAAGCATATCTCTTCCTTCAATATAAAATCTATTAATACTAACACCCTGATACTTAATCTGTCCTCTATCTCCGACTTCTATACCAGGCATCTTTTTAAGCACATCAGCCAATGACTTGTCTTGTATTTCACTAAAATTAGAAACCAGATAAGTAACAGTATCTCCTTGTGCTCTAATAGGCTCTGCGGTAACCACGACCTCGTTCAGAACCGTTGCCTCCTCAGCTATTTTGATGACATAATAGTTCTTCTGAGAGACCACCTTAGTGCTATCTGTTGAATATCCCAGCATAGAGACACGGAGAGTCAAACCTTCTCTAGGTTCTACTTTAATTGAAAAGTGTCCTTCATCATCTGATCTACAATAGGCTATCGCACCTTTTGTATTTTCCTTAGTAAGTGTCACAATCGCACCGGGAATAGGTGTTCCATCTTTCTTATCTATTATTTGACCACCTATTTGTGCGTTCAAAACTACGCATGTGAAGATGTACAAAACAGTCAGGATGTATAGCTTCCGTTTCATTCTATTTCTTTCTGTTTAGGATAATTATTTTGCTTACTACTCGTCCCTAATAGAGATAGTTCACCTCCCGATTGGCTATATAGGACTTTGCTCTTTTGTAGTTTTTCTCTCTCGATAGAACTTGCTGACTTATCAATTAATACTTCGTAATCTAATAGGGCTTTCTTTTGCTCCAAACCTGTTAGCATATAATAATACTGTTTCTGTATATCATAAGCTTCACAAATAAGGCCGGGGAGTCCATATAGTTTCCAAGGGCCATTGCTAACAGGTATCTCATAGGCAAACCATGCAACCCACGTCCTCCCCCTAAAGGTTGTGGTAGCCATTTGACACTCATATCCAAGGACGACTTTGATACTATCAGATAAAGTCCAATCAAGATGCACTTCATCCTCGTAGAAATACTGTTCATTACCGATGGTATCATACACCTTCATAAACTCAGGAGAATCCCCCTTAATAATGAGTTCTTGATCCCCTAACCGTGGTAAGTTATTCATAAAATCAAGAAGGGAGCCGCCAGCATTAACCTTTGTCATTCCTTTTTGAAATAGCTCTTGCCATTTTTTCCGACCTTCTTTACTACCATAGACACTCTTCATCTCATAAGTTCTAAGGCTATAGTAAACAGACTTATCTGGATAGATCTGCATTATATGGATATCTGGTCGGAATGTTGAACCATTTAGAGTGTCCTTTTGGTATATGTACTGATATTTCAATAGTAAGTGGTCAGAAGAGGGCTGCCCAGGAATGCTCAAAGAATCCTGGCTATGTTCAATAGGAGAGGTTGTGGATGAGAGGGAATCAATACGATGATCATCACCTATATAATCACACTCGAGAAAGTCATGCTCTAGAGATTTTGCTCTCCGTTGTCTATAACGAGTCCTAACCCCAGATTGTATTATCGTCTGAATCGTTTGATTCTTTTCTATTGCTCCACCCTCTAACATCTGACGAAGATCCTTAAGATACGAGATTCGATCAACTTTTGTAAAGGGAGTATCGAAAAATTGAATCCAACGAATAGGAATAGGATTTTCCAAGTGGGTCTTGACATCAATCGCTGTCCATACAAACTCTTTGGCATCATCATAGATCTCTAGAATTACACCTGGCAAACCCTCGAATTTCCAAGGACCTATGTCAGATGGAAGATCTTTAGTAAACCAAGCTTCAAACTTGCGACCACGAAAATCGCAGACCGCTCTACATGCGACATAACCAGCGATTGACTTAGTGTCAGAATCCTTAATTATCCAGGATATCTGCTCTAATGGTTCTTCATATAGGACTGGAACATAAAAATTTTTACTCTCATACACTGTTACTTGTCTATTAGTCCAATCTATATAAACATATTCAGGCAGTGTATGAGGTTCAATAAAGAGTGACGCATTCTTCTCTTGCATCCCTTTCTTGAATTGTTGAAGTATTATTTTGTCTCCATCTAGAGAATTTTTAATTGAATCCGAGTAATAGGTGCTATACATATACGATAGAGAATACTTTTCACCGCTCAATAAGATCATAGTGTCAACCATAGATGAAGCCCCCATGACTTTCTTTTGCATCTCAAATCTATATTTTACCTCTATCTGAGCTTGATCCAATACAGCAAAAGGGGCTGGAATATCTTGGGAGAATCCCCAAAAAGAAAAAGTGAATATAAATAGAGTACAATAAATAGGGGGGAGGGAACGAAGCGTACTTGGATAATATAGGGGTTTAGGGGTCGTATGTGTTTATATGATAGTGGGTTATGATGGAATGATGGAGAGGTGATGGAGAAAACGAAATGTTTATTTTGGTTGATTTTGGGTTAATTTTGGGGGTGGATGGTCGAAGGATGGTCGAGTAAATGTTAATCGGGTGATGCTGGAGCATTGAAATAGCATCGTAATTGTGGGTAAAAAGGGCGGAAAGCTGGCTTGTGTGCTGGCTTTTCGCTTTTTATTATGTCCGATCCCAGTGGTGGTCGAATTGCTCGAATGTGGGGGAATTTAGAGGTGTGTTTTAGTGGTGATCGAGGGGTGGTCGGAGGATGCTCGAGCGGTGTTTTTTGCCCTTGGGTATGCAGTAGGGTATGCAGTAGGGTATGCACTTTTAATTGTTAAATCAAAACGAAATGGGATTGTAGGGTATGCGGTAGGGTACGCAGTTGAGCGCACAAATTGGGTAAGTATGATATGGACAAATGCACCTTTTGAAGACGTAAACGGGTGAAATATGGTTTTAAGGTACCCACTAAGTACCCCCACAAAATACACACTTTTTCTCGAAAAAATGGCTTAACATACTGTATATTAGTTGTATATGCTTTGTTGTGCCTGTTTTTGTGAATTTCCATAGGTACGAGTCGTTTGTATTATGCTATGGTATGAAAGGATACGGATACCTTTACGAGTGCGATGTGCCTCACTTGCTCCAATGATATATACATCGGTTGGTACCTCTCATTTTCCGAAGTTAGTAGGATTCTGTCCTCCTCTCCATCTACCCTTTGTACATACTTAACCACGATCATGGAGTCGCCATCCATATCGAAATCGACGATATACATGTGCCCATACATTATATTATTAATGTCGTGCTCCTTATATAGTAGTATATCTCCGCTCTTGACGGTTGGTGCCATGCTGTCGCCTCGTGCTACAATTGCCCCATCACACCTCGGTGCGTTTGGTATAGAGATGTAGTCAATGATGTGTTGGCTGATGTCACCTTGTGCAAAAAGCCCTGCTGTTGCCTCCAGTTCGTATAGAGGCACCTTTTGCTGCTGTATCTGCTTTTCCTCCACCTTAAAATCACCAATGGTCTTCACCTCTGGCTGGTTTCGTTGAATGGAGTGGTCGAATGAAGCGACGGACGGCACCTTGCGAAGCATTTCGCCTTGGCCTGTTAAGAGCCAATCAGCGGATATATCGAAAGATTTTACTATCTTTGCTAAAGCATCAGCTGATGGCTGAGTTCCATTTATATAGCTACGCACTCTTGCTTCACTTAATCCCACTTTGAGTCCGAAGGCACTCTTATTACCCTCTGTGAAATTATCAACGAGTCTTTCTATTCGTTTTTCTATACCTATACACATCTCGTAAAATAATTCGTATTATTATTCGATAAATATTTGTTTGTCGAAATATATTTCGTATCTTTGTACACAGATAAACAATGTTGAATGGCTACAAATATACCGAATATGAAGCAGATTATTGTTACGAACGAAATTCGCGAGCGCTTGATGCAGCTCTTTGAGGTGAACCGAACTACGATTTGGCGCGCCTTAAATTATCGAGGAGAGAGTGCGTTGTACCCCAAGATCCGCACCGCAGCCATCGAGATGGGTGGTGAAGTGGTGGGCAGTGATAAGCTGGAGACCAGCTACCCTGTTGGTCGCATGGTGCAGACCTATGGCGGCCGCCTACGGATAGAGACCGACCTAGGCAATGCCCTCACCATTGTATATGTCGATGGCGAAGAGCAGGAGCGACAGAAGGGTCTCAGTGTGGACCGATACACCCGCCTACAAGAGCGCTACATTCGCAAAGTTGATGTGCAGTAAGTAGCGAAAGAATATGGAGTACTACCAAGAAGCTACATATAGAAAGGATAACAATATGGAAAATATGATTGGCACATGCGGGCTATTGCCCCAAGAGGAACAGGAGTTATGGGATAATAAGCTGGAGAAGCAAGGACTAAAAGAGATACCTGCAAACCTCGAGGAGCATCTATTAGAAGAGTTGCAAAACATCAAATCCCTCTGCGATGAAGCAATACGAGAAATTAACACAGCAGGTATTACCTCCCGTGTCAGTGATATATTGGCTGAAGAGGTGCCCGAAAAGAGCGAGGGTCTATTTGATTTGATTGTCTATCGGGGTCGTAAGTCTAACTCTGAACTTTACATTGCCACTGAAGATAAAATTAAGCAACGCACACTGTAATGACTCTCTAAAGATGATAGTCTCATGAGCGTAAGCAGTCTGATAAATGAGCAGGTCACGACGAAGTACATCTCCTTTTCTAGCAGATTTGTGCTCTGAGTATCTAACACCAGCACATGCCCAGGAGTCACAAAGCTTTTTAGCGAGCTTGGTTATTTCTAGACATTCAGCGTGATACTCACTTTCTATTCTTAGGTCTATCACAGTTTCATATTTACCATTATACATATTACTACAATCAAAATAGATTAGACAATACAAGTTCTAGTTACAAATATAAGTGTTTATGGAGTATTACCAGGGGCGTATATGTATGAGTTTTGATGACCTTACGACTGGCGAGCCGCCAATCGTAAATTACAGAACTCTTCTGAGTTGGTTGCAACGCAAAACTGCGATCTATGCCCGCAAGGCGTACGGTGAGGGTGTAACTGCCCTCGTTGACTACGATACCCTGCCCAAAAAAGCCAAGGCGGCAATCATCGAGAGGTATGGTGATCCGCACGAGCTCCTCCAGCCAAAAGGCGAGCTGGCTTGGTTGCCAGAGGATTTTGACGCAAAAATATACTTCAATTATGAGTTCCAATATGAGTTGGGTGGGCAAATGGTTGGTCTTGAGGATCACTTCGCGGATGAATATGAACTTAATGCCCGAGTTCTGAATGCGATCATCGCCCGCCAAGCTGAGCTCCAGCAGATGACTAATAAACTCAACAACAGACGCACGAATACTTGGAAATTGCTCCACCAGTATAGCGAGGAGCTACGCCAGGACTACGCCCATACCCTGCCTAAGAGTATGAGCCGCCTACAGAAGAAGGTGAACGAATATAAGCGAGAGGGATACGCGTGCTTGATCAGTGGCAAAATTGGCAACAGCAATACGGCGAAGATCACCCAAGAGGCAGGTGAATACCTCATTGCCCTGATGCGCAATCGTGAGTATGTGCATGACTTCGATAGTGCCCTCTTGGCATACAATCAATTTGCCATCGAAAAGGGATGGGAAACTATCCAGAGTGTCAGTACCATCCGTGATTATCTCAAAGATCCCGCGATTAAGCCCTTGTGGCTCGGCCAGCAGGTGGGCGAGAGCGTTGCGAATGCTAAGTATGGTGCACAGCTTATCGGACTCGAAAAGCCTAGATACGCCAATGCCCTGTGGGCGGCAGACGGCACGAAGTTCAATATCTACTACCTCAATAAAGAGGGTAAAAGGGTCCACACCGATATCTACATGATATTCGACGTCTGTACAGGCTATTGCGTTGGGTGGTCCTTGGGTCAGGAGAGTGCCTTCGGTTCGCAGTACCAAGCGTATCGGATGGCGATGGATGTAGCAGGGGTGAAGCCCTTCCAACTGGTGATGGACAATCAGAGCTCACAGCGTAAGCTTGACAGGGTTGGATTTTTCTCGAAGATGACCGAAGTGGGTGTGCGATTCAAGACCCCTTACCGCAAGCAAGCCAACCCAGCTGAAAGCCTCATTGGGCAATTCCAATCTAGCATCCTCAGGCATTACCCCTACTTTACTGGGTACAACATCACCTCCAAGAGCGAGCTGAGCGCAGCCAACCTTGAGTGGATTAATGCTAATCTCGACAAATTACCCACCTACGACACCCTCAAGGAGTTTACCGCCAACTGCATCCATCAGTGGAATAGCCAAGTGGTAGAGGGCGAGTTTACTCGTGAGCAGCTGTACAAAGTAGAGCGGGTCAATCCAGATCGTATGGAGCTCACCACCGAAGATTATGTGGAACTATTCTGGGAGAAGCGACCAAGGCAAAGCACCTTCCTGCAGGGCGGGCTTACCATCACAGAGGATAATAAGGAGTATTATTACGAAGCCTATACACCCGATGGCGAAATTGATATCGAGTGGCGTATGAGCAACACCCGCCGACAATTTGGCGTGAAGTATGACCCTCTGGACCTTACGAAAATCGCCATCTACCGAGTGGATAAGGGCGATGTGTGGAGGTTTGAGCGTTATCTACACCCAGCCATTAAAGTGGCTATGGCGGCAGAAGACCGCACCGCGAAGGATGATGAACTGACCAAAAAGCTACTGGATGCGGATAAGGAGATGCGGGTGCGTAGAGATGCGATTGGAAAGGCCATAGATATCAAGTATCAGCAGCATGAAAAGAGCAACTACCCCCGTATGCTTGGGGCATCCAAAGCGGACAATGAGCGTGCTGTGGAGCTTGCACAAGAGCTTGCCAAAGTGGATGATGTTACTATTTCGCTTAAGAATGCCACCACATCGCTGGCGGTGATTAAGAAGGTAGAGAGTAAGATGGATTGGTCCGATGTACGACCACTCACCAATCAAGAAATGAAAGGAAAACTAATCGAGAAATTATAATATAAAAACATTACTACTAATTATGAATAAAGAACTTATTAGAACTAAACTTAAAGAGCTGGTGTCCCGACTAGGCTCACAGCGAAAGGCCGCTAACCACCTCGCTATCGGTACCACCACCGTTGGCGACATTATCCGAGGCAATAGAGATGAGGTGATATCGGATGAGATGTGGAGTAGCCTATACGCTAAGCTCTGCACCAAGAGCGATGGATGGGTGGAGGTGGAGACTGCTGCATATCAGGAGATATGTGCCGTCATAAAGGACTCACAAGATAAATCAAGCTGTACTTGGTTGGTGGCTGACGCTGGAGCAGGTAAAAGCACTACTGCCCGCAATTACTCTGCCCGCAATGCCAATGCCGTATATGTGTTGTGTAGCGAAGATATGAAGCGTTCTGATTTTTTGGATGCTTGTCTATCCGCCCTCGGTGAGAAGAGTGTGGAGAGTGGTTTGCGGGCCCGACTTGAATTTTTGATTGAGGTGCTTAGGAATAAAAATAACCCAGTCTTGATACTCGACGAAGCCGACAAGCTGATCGATAGCATCTTGCTCTATTGTGTGACCATTTATAATTACCTCGAGGGGCATTGCGGTATCGTCATGCTCAGCACCGACTACATTGAAAAGCGTATGAATAGCGGGCTAAGACATAACAAACGAGGGTATAACGAACTGCACTCGAGGATCGGTCGGCGATTTTATGTGGTGGACAAAACCACTCCGAGCGATATCTACGGTATCTGCAAGGCGAATGGCATCCTCGATGACTGCACCATCAATAGCGTGATTAGAGATGCCGAGCAATTTGATTTTGACCTGCGACGAGTAAAGAAGTGTGTGTTGAAGTTAAGGGCGTGAGTAACGGTGTGTACAAACGGAGAAATCCGTGTGTACAAACGGATTTACCCGTTTATAGAAACTGATTAACCCGCATTTATAAATGTTGAACTCCAAGAAAAATATAAAACTCTCCGAGAGCGTGAAAAAACTCTCCGAGAAAAAAGAAGTGAATTATGGATATTAAAGTAATACAGACGAACGAAAGAACAGAGGTAAATATATCAGCGATAAGTGCTGATGACTCTAAAACAATTGATTTTATATTGAAGGTAATAGAGGGGTGCCGTCCAATCGCAAGTCCAGATTTGAGACCTCAACATTATCCTTCGGCATGCAATACTGAAGGGACGCGTGTAGCTGCTCCATTAGGGCCGACATTCGATAGGCTTTACTTTGATTCTCGACCTGTATTTCCACATCAATGTCCCAACAATGAAAGTGCGTGCACTCTCTTGAAAAACGTGGATGTATCTCGTCCTCAGGAGCAGAGCGAAAATCAAAAGCCCAGTTCTTGTACCCAACCTGTAGAAGTTCAGGGTCAAAACCAAAGAGCTCAAGGATGTAGCGGAAGCCCTGAAGGGTCTGCTTTAGTAGATGAACATCTTCGGAAGAGAGCTCGGACGCACCTCCTGAGACATAAACCTCTGTAAACATACTTAATTGTACCATGGTGAATTTGTTTTAGTTAATAATGCTACAAAGATAGTGAATTATGAGTAAGCAAGCATTATCGGTGAGTCAGGTGCTCAATCAGAAGCTGGAAACCTTTGAGCTGTCAGAGGAGTGGCAAGCCTTTTTCGGCAAGCCAGAGCAGTGTGGAACTTGGATTATATGGGGAAAGTCAGGAAATGGAATAACAAATGAATCAACTATCAATAATGTGATTAGAGATGCAGAGCAATTTGATTTTGATTTGAGGCGGGTGAAAAAGTGTGTGTTGAAACTTAGGGCGTGATATGGAGTTGGATTGGGGCTTAGCGAAAAAAGAGTTTAATCGGTGCTTTCCAGAGATCGCACACGAGCTAGGAAGTATCAACTATATAGATATACAACTAACAAAAATGCATAAAAGACCAGTCTTTGATATCGTTAAAGTGATAGAAAGGCTTGAAAAGGTGGGTGCCTTAAAAGAGGATGAGAGTCTTGCAGATTATGCAAATAAAAGACCTAACAACGAAGAAAAAATAAAAGAAATACTAGGATTATGATATACGGTTATTTAAGAGTGAGCTCTTCGGAGCAGGATATAAATAGTCAAAAGCAGGGGGTTGATGAATACGCGAAGGATAAGGGGTGGGTTATTGATGAGTATGTAGTGGATGATGGCGTATCAGGTGGTGTTGATTACGCAAAAAGACACTTAGGGGAGCTTCTTAATCAAATGGAGGCGGGTGATATACTCATTTCTAGCGAGATCAGTAGGCTCGGTAGAAATCTCTTAATGGTAATGGAGATCCTGAATAAAGTGATGAAATTGGGAGGGGAAATTCACACTGTAAAGGAGGGGTATCACATGGGTAATGACATTCAATCTAAGGTACTTGCATTTGCGTTTGGATTGGCATCCGAGATTGAGAGACAGCTCATACAGCAAAGAACGCTGGAAGGTTTGGCACTACGAAAAAAGATGGGAGTGTTATTAGGACGCCCTCCACGAAAAAATTCGGGTACGTTTACGAATGCAAAACACGTAGAGGAGAAAAAGGATACGATTGTGACACTCTACAGATATGGGGTGTCTATCAACGAAATATATAGAGTTACAGGAATTGATAGAGCTACGATTTCTCGAAGTCTCGTCCTTTGGAAAGTTCATAAAAATTGGGAACAACTTTATGATGCCCGACAGAAGAGATGGGAGGAGGAGATGGAGCGTAAGCGACTACTCTCAGAGGCTCCAGAGATTGATACTAATAGGCTTAAAGTGCTTATCGAGTCAAATATGACGTTACCTGAGATAGCAGCAACTATGCCAGAGTACACTTACGATCAGGTCTACTATACTGTGCAGGGTTCACGAGAGCTTCATCTACTATATCGCGATCATGGGCATAAGAGATTAGCGAAGGAAGCAAATAAAATAAACAAGTTATTAAAAGATGAGTGGGAAAATGCTAAAGCATCAGTATAGAATGCTGAAATGTATGGTGAATAGCATCAGGAAGGCATCCGCGTCTATTAGCGGATTTATTGGGAAGTACTAACGGATTTATCCGCGACTATAAACGGATAAATCGGACGATATAGGAGAATAATATGGCAAAGCAAGCATTATCGGTGAGTCAGGTGCTCAATCAGAAGCTGGAAACCTTTGAGCTGTCAGAGGAGTGGCAAGCCTTTTTCGGCAAGCCAGAGCAGTGTGGCACTTGGATTATATGGGGCAAGAGTGGCAATGGCAAGAGTTCGTTTACGATGATGCTCGCCAAGGAGCTCTGCAAGTATGGCATTGTGCTATTTAACTCGCTGGAGGAGGGCACAGGCCTCACCATGGCGAACACCCTCAAGCGATTTGGGATGATGGAGGTGAACGGCTCCCTACGAATTATCAGCGAAAGTATGGAGGAGCTCGGAGAGCGACTCGAGAAAAAGCGGAGCCCACGCATCGTGATTATCGACTCCTTTCAATACACCCGCATGAGTTATATCGATTACATCCAGTTCAAGGAGCGTTTCCCGAAGCACCTGCTTATTTTCATCAGCCATGCCAGTGGCAATAACCCAGCAGGCAACGAAGCAGTGAGTGTGATGTACGATGCCTCCTTAAAGATATGGGTGGAAGGGTATAGGGCTTTCAGTAAGGGCCGCTTTATCGGTGAGCGAGGCGAGTTCGACATTTGGAAGGAGAAGGCAGAGATTTATTGGGGAAAAGAGCAATAAAAAAGGAAACGATGAATAGTATAGAAGAAAGAACAGTGTACAACAGCCGTCTGCGGATTATGCACGAGAGAAAGAAAATGAAGTTATCCTTTGCTGAACTAAGAAGTGTGGCGATGGTCACACTGATAGCTGTCTCCTTTTTCGAGGCGAGAAAGGGACTCACTCAGGAAGAGGAGGGAAAATTCTTCAACCTGGTGCAACTATCACAGAGACTCGGGCAACGTCTCCTGAGTCAGAAGGAAAAGTACACTATCAGTATGAATTACTCTGAGGTGGCGACTATGGCGATGGTCTATCGGATGGTGACAGGAGTGATGATGGGGCCTTACGATAGGATGGTGGCCTACACTGTCAGTGAACAACTAAATATAAGAGGGTAATGAGAGGATATAGCGACATCTGGGCGATGATTAATAAGCTAGCAGGAGAGCTGGAAGCAGAGGAGCTTAAACGTGTGATGTGCGAAAGTGTTTCCGATGGGAGGACAAATAGTTTGCGTGAGCTCACAGGTGGTGAGCTCGTGAAGCTCAGGGCAGAACTGAGAAAGCAGACAGGCTTCAAGCCTTCCAAAGCCAATCCCGAAAAGAGGCGTAAACGCTCGGCTGTGCTTAAGCTACTGAAAAGCTATGGCATCGATACGAGCGACTGGGAGGCAGTGAATCGCTTCGTAAGTCAGTCGCGAATTGCGGGCAAGGAGTTCCACCAGCTCAATGAGGAGGAGCTCGAAAAACTCAGACGAAAGATGTACGCGATCAACCGAAAGAAGAAGAAAGAAAAAGAGGAGGAGGTGACCGTGGTGGAGCCCCAAAAGGATAAAAAGAGGAAGTGCGTCTATTACACGAATGTGACTACGGCACAAATGATAAAAAGAGGTAATTATAATTAACAATCAAATATGATATAACAATGAGTACCATGACAGAGCAAGAGAGAAAAGAATTTGAGGAGTACAAGGCGTGGAAAAAGAAGAAAGAGGAGGAGAACACTCGTCAGCAGAACCGCGACGCCTATCGTGAACTAGTCGATGAGACGTTACAGGCCGTGGTGCCAAGCCTTCAGCAGGTCAGTGATGGGCTAGGCATGAGCAAGGAACGAGTATTTCAGCAGTTCGAGGAGCTGATTCGCATGAAAGGCGATGTACTGGGCTTGGTCAGCGAGGGGCAGCGCTCACACACTTTCACCAATTCCGATAGCACCATGAGGGTAACTCTTGGTTATCACACTATCGACGGATACCGTGACACAGTGGACGACGGTATTCAGATGGTCCGAAAGTACCTAGAGAGCCTAGTGGGCGATGACAAGAGCAAAGCCCTGGTGGATATGGTATTCCGATTACTTTCTAAGGACAGTAAGGGGAATCTCAAAGCTAGTCGAGTGATTCAGCTGAGACGTATCGCCGAAGAAACAAAATCGGAGGAGTTCCTGGAAGCCGTGAAGATCATTGAGGAAAGCTATTTACCTACCCTTTCGAAGCGATACATTCGCTGCGAAATCAAAGATGACCATAACGGCTGGACAACAGTCCCCTTATCCATGACAGAAGTGGGCGAAGTGAGTGAAATGTAAGGAAAATGTAACTGTTATGGGTAATATTGAAATAAGTAACAATCAGCGTACGACAAGTAGTCATATCGATTCGCCGAAACGTAATAAGAAGGAGTACCTCCTTCATCTGTGGGAAATCAATCGTCCATATTACTCAGCGCAAGAAACTCTTAATTTGATTGCGCCAAGGGCGAAATATCGCAATAGCGAGGCTAAGATAATCATAAAGGATGAGAATATGTTTTGGTAATTAACATGAGGGGGTGAAATGCAGTGGCATCAACCTAGGGAGCAAAGCAGCAAAAAATCACTCCTGGCACCCCCTCAATATTATAAACGATATGGAAAAAGATAGGAATAGCATAGAAGCGATTAGGGCGGACCTTTCATTTATAAATGATATGCAGACCTCGTTAAGAAATGCGGATTATGAGGCTGTGACGGTCAGCTTAAGCGACTGGAAAAGTGAGTTAAGAGACAGATTGAGAGAGAAACAAAGGGAGGTTGAAGATGAGTATGAGGAAGATGGTAATAGCAGTAGATTTTGATGGCGTAATAAATGCCAGCCCATACCCAGAAGTTGGAGTAGTGGTGAATGGTGCAAGGGATGCCATGCAGGAGCTGAAGAGGCGGGGGCATCATCTTATTATATGGACGTGCAGAGAGGGGCAAGATCAGACCGATGCCATTAACTTTTTGCTGGAGAAGGGTATCCCCTTTGACAACATCAATTGTAACGCTCGAGAGAACTTCGAGCAGTATTCGAATGACAGCCGAAAGATCAGTGCAGATCTCTACATTGATGATCGTAACCTCGGTGGCTTCCCCGGCTGGAAGGAGGCTCTAAGGCTCATCGATGAGGGCACGAACGAGGAAAAATGCAACCCCTATGAGGGATGTTTTGGATATTAATAATTTCTTTTTTTCATAATTGTAAAGTGATTAATGAGGAGTGGGATATGCCGTGAGGCACGTCCCACTCTGCTTTTTGCTGAATAAACGTTATATTTGTGAGAAGAAGGTAGATGGGATGGGAAAAGTACACAGAAATACACGTAAGATGTCGCTGATCATACAAGAGATTGTGGAGGCGAACTATGAGCCAGGTCGGCAAGATCGCTCCAAAGAGTGGGTGTACCGCTCTATTGTCCAACACATCTACCCGATGAGCCGCCGCACCTTCTACCGCTACTTACAGCGGGCTAAAGAGAGCGAAAGCAATCCAACGATGCCACGCCAACGTTCGCTCTTTGATTAACTACTGTTTAAAGGTTGTTTCAAAGTCTATCCGATAGACAAATAAACCATTGCTCTGACGCTCCCTCTCCTGACTGATACGAGAGAGAGGACTAAAGGTTTCTTCGCCTGTATATCCCTGCAGGCACTCCCGCACCTCCTCCACAAGGTCGTAAATCTGTAGTGACCTCGACCGCTGCGATTGGTGCGCTGCAGTTCGCATAGCGGTATCGTCAGCGATACGGACTGTTACCCTCGCATTGCAGAGCTGGGAGACCTCAGTAATGTCCTGCTGGCGGTTCACAGAAATAGTAATAAGTGCGGCTGGGTAGGCGATGGGTGGTCGCTTGGTCTCCGCGAAGCCCACTTCGAGCTGCCCCGTATCCATGTCGATGTATTTAAGCTGAGTGATGGTCTGTAGTTGCCCGAGGAGGGCGGTGTAAATTGCTTTCATTTCTTTACGATGTCTAATATTTTACTATATATTTTCTCTTCGATTTTACGCATGAGCACCTTGCTACGCCCTATAAATGGGCGTGTTGGCATGGTGAATGGCTTTTTGCCGTAGATCTTTGCTGGTTGGCCGTACTGATGCACCGCAGCGTAAGGAGCACTATTCGAGACCCGCACCCCATCAGGTAGGTAGGTGTATCGGATAGAGTTTTTGAGGAGCCCCGTTTCGCCATTCAGGATGGGTGCGCTGGTCCGCTCTGGACTAAACTTCCCCGTTTGCCCAGAGTGCCCATACCAGGGCGATTCGGGCTTCCGTCGCTCCACCTCCTTCCAAGGGTTGAGCGTTTCATCGGTAAAGCCCTCATCCTCGAAGCTTCGCTTGAAGTGTGCTACAGCTTCCGTGCCCACAATATCCTTTACCGCCTGCGAGCGGATAAACTCTTGTAGCTGCTTATTCTTCGTCTCGATTACTACTGCAAACTCCTGAATATCCATTGTTTGTTCATATTAAATTGTTTACGTACCTTTGTGGTGAGAAATCAAAGAAGTGGTGATAACTGCGACCCCTGGCGACGAACAGAGTGGTGACGGGTTATTACCACTTTTCTTTTTATATCAGCTTTATGAAGTGGAAGACTATTTCACCCGTTTCCCGCTCTTCAAATTGCAGTTCAATGTTTCTATCCTTTCCTATCGGATTATTCCCTTTGTATTTAATTGTAAATTTATGGTAGCCTAAGACATAGTTATCCTTGCTTCTCTTTACATTTTTTTTGAACTTGTGCATGTATTCTGCGTTCAAGTACTCATCAATATTTTCAAGAACCTCTTTCTTAATGGGGTACAATTCGCCGTAACGCATATTCTCAGTGACAGAATTTCGCACGAATTTACCGAGTTTTCCCTTAAATTCAGGATAGCGAACCTCCTTGGGTCTAAGGACAGCTAAAAGTCTTTTTGTTGTTTCTTTAGAGTCTAATTTTTGTACATGCTCTTCCCTTGCCTGCTGGTGCATCTGGCAGAGCTCGTCGCCAGAGCCACTTGACACCAGTCCTTGTCGGCGGCACTCGGGGCAGGTGGCTACGCCCTTGCCCTTGAGGTATGGGTGTTCGTTAAGCTTAACGAACTCGGCAGTTTTGCCTGGATTGTTTTGGAATGTTGGAGGTATCATTTGGGTGATCTTAGGCACACCCGTTGCAGGCTTATCTGTAGGGCGGAAGCTGCATTGGCAATTCCAGTCCCACGGCGGAAGGTAGATATCCCAAAATGGGTCCTCTATCGGTAGAATGGTTCCAACTAATTCGAGGTGCTCATCTCGTTTATCACGAGCACTACTGATGAGGTACTCCAGATTAGGATAAGTGTCCTTCGAGCGGAGGGCATCTTGGTAGTTGGCGGCAGAGCGGGCTGAGCGTACGGCGGTATTGTACTCGGTACGCAACCACTGTTCATTCCACTGGATATTGACCGCCTTAACGGCCTTGCGAAACTCTCTAAATGAGCGTAGATTGCCCTCCTCATCAAGGAGCATAGATACCAATAGCTTCTGCTCGGCATGCGCCTTAAAGGCTGCAAAAACGCCCGTATTGTACTTAAACTGGTCGAGGAAGCCCTGCTCAGGCTTTCCAAACTCAGGCGATGCGAATGCAGAGTCCACCGCATGCTGGAGAGGATCATTGGTTACTCTAAAAAGCGATGGAGAGAGGGTCTTCTTGGACTCTTCCACAAGTGCTTCCCCATATACCTCCTTGAGTGCCTCCTCAAAGAGTTTGTCGATATTGATGGAGTAGTCGTCAGCAAGTTGAATGTTCCCCGTAATAGAGTGCTTCAATTTCAGCCACCAAGGCGTCCGAACTTTCTGGGCTTTTTTTTTTGAAGCTGCAAGAGTTACATCATGCAGCTTTTTATCGGGTTGCTCTTCCTTTTTTGGCTCCTTCGGCTCCTCTTCTTCAGGCTTTTCCTCCTCTTGCTTTGGCTCCTCCTTTTTGCCTGTGGTTGGCTCGTCTCCATCTGGTGCAGGTATGCCGTATCGGTCCCGTAGGTAGCTCTCAGGTATCGCCATTAGTGTAGAGAGCTGCACCAAGTCATTCACCGATGTTTGCTCCACGGAGCTTGGGAAGACAAATCGACCTCCACTGACGGGCAATCCTCGCTCCTCAAGGAAAGGTAACACCTGACTATTGAGTATTCGCTGCACATACTTCTGGTCGCTCTTAAATAGCGACTCCTCCACCTCCATGTGCACCTCACCCAGCGAGCGTGCCCCCTTATCCCCTGCAATGGTGGTGAGCGTTTGCCCCAGCAGGCTAATCAATATCTCCTCATTACAAGCCTTGCGGAATTGGTCAAAGCTGATACCATTGGTGGCTTTGGTCTCCCGAATATCTATCTCCGCACCGTCAGGCACCACCATATAGGCAGCAGATCCAGCTTGTTCCAAAGCCTGCTCGAGTACCCGTCGTGAGGCTTGGTCGTAAGAGTTGTATTTACCGATACGCATCGGCATGCCGAATAACTCTATCCACTGTGCCCAGTCGCCAAAGCCCCCTCGCTTAAAGATAGCATACGGGATGCCTTTGAGGATTAGCCCCCAGTAGCGTGGCTTACCGCAAACGATCAGCGAGCGCTCCCCCTCGTAGGGGATTACCTTTTCTTCGTTGGCGAGGTCGATGATGATACCCTTCCGCTCCAAGGAGATGTGCTTGGTAGGGATGGCAGAAGTTACAAGCCCATCGTCATTAAAGCTCAGCTCCGCAGCAGAGCGGCCATAAAACCTTGACTTGGCAATCTCCTTGAGTAGGTCCTCCCAAGCAATTGTATCCATCAGGTCATCCATCACCTCTACAGGTTTGCCCTTGCTATCTGCAAACACCAAATCGGCCAGAGCCACTGCATTGGTACGCTTATCCACCCCATGCGATAGGTAGGGGTCGAGCAGCATATCATCATACATATCATAGAGGGTGGATGGGCGACCGTAGTCAGCACTACGTAGTGCCGAGCGCCAAGCACTTGCCTCCCACACATTTCTACGGATGGGCTTAATCACCAAATCTTGTATCACGGTGCCAGTCTGAGCTGGTTTTTTACTCTTTTTCTTTGCCATATCAATAGTGGTTATTGCGTTTAGGGTTGGATCCAAATAGATAAGTGGTAGGCTGGTCGGGCTCACCATCGCCATCCTCGTCAGGCATCGGGAGGTCTGGGCTTACATCACCCTTTTGCACCGCCTTGAGCCAGTCGATGGCACGGGCATACCTGCCGTGTCTAAAATCGAGGTCGCTTCCCACATTGCAGAGCGTTAGGAAGTGCCAAGCCGCAATATCTTTTGCGAAGGTCAAAAGTAGTGCATTACGCTCCTTGCCTTCCGCACTGAAGATGGCTTCTCGGTCATATTTCCCGAGGTAGCTCCGTATCTCTGCCGTGGCGGTATCGATCGCCGCCAGCATGATGGTGTCATCACCACCACTGATTAGGTCCACATCCTCCTTATAGAGGTGTGTTTTCATCTCTTCGATTGTTATATACATCTCAATACCTTTTACTATTTCTGCGAGCTCCTCCGATGATGATAGCATCGGTCGATACACTCGATAATTTTACATTGGTTTGGAAAATCGCACCCTCCAAGCAGTCGGGTCCATCGGCAGGGGCGGGAAGACCTGGCGATACTGCCAGCATCTGCTCTTCGAGTCGCTGCATGTTGGGATTACCCGATTCGTCGATATTAAATACCAACCTCGATTGTCTATTGAGCGGTTCCAGCGTTGCTTCTATGCGGGCGTACTTATCGCCCTTGCGGGTGCCATCGGTGATAATAGGTATCATGCCACCTTGCTTCTCTCCGAGCTCTACAGCCAATGGCTGAAGCACTTGCTCCCACACAGGATCCTGCAGGGAGTTATTCTCGATGAAGTAATAGACCACCGTCTTACCACCATACTTCGCCCTCATATCGTAGTACCATTGGATAAAATCACTATTTTTGGTTTGCTCGAGGCAAGCGTCATAGACGTAATATTTACCCGCTTGATAACCTACAGCGATGACTGCCTTATGCGACGCTCCCTTGGCTTTTCTCCCGCTCTTATTGCTCGGTGAGGGGTCACCGTACACCACGATAAATGGGAGCGACTTCATGGGAGGGCACTTTGCCCAGGTGATTTCCTTGAATACTTCCCCCTCGGTAATCGGGTTATTGTAGTACTCCTTCTGTATCGCCACCATAGACATGATGGATAGAGCTTGATCAATGTCCTCCTCGCTATTCTTCTCTGGCCAGGAACTTTTGCCATTGGCATCACGGATATTAACAATGTCCACATAATTAGCCTTTTCCATGGCTCGGGTGATACAGCAATCCTTGGCGATGACATTTCCGCAAAAAACAACTCGGAAATTGCCACTTATAGATCGTGTAGGTATCAGAGCCTCCTCGATCCACTTCCACTTGGTCTTGATGCGGTCGGGATTTCGGCACTCCTCATCCGTATCGATATCATCGATGAGGATGCAGTCAGGGCGTGCCGCTTCATTGCGTGTACCACGAGGGGATTGGCCCGCACCTATCGCCCTAAAGCTCACCCCGCCATTGGTGGTAAATTCGCCCTCCTCCCATGCACCTATTTTGGCTTGCTGTCCGTAGTCATTAATGATACGCTGATTGTACTCGAGCGTAATCTGATAAGGGGTGAGGAGGCGGTCGGCATTGTCCTTAGAGTTAGATACGAGGAGGATATTGCGCATCTCACCAGTTAGTGCCAGCTTGATCACCTCCATCATCGTGCGGGTGGACTTGGCGAGCTCTCTCGACCACGCCCGCACCTCGTACCATCGGGCATTGGCCATAATGCGCTTGGTGGCATCAATGTGAAACTTAGCTGGCTTGGCGGAGTAGTAAGATGGGAAGTAGTAGGCGAACCACTCCTCATCGTTTGCCTCCAGTCGCTTAATTCGCTTGTGCTTATCGCTCTCGCTCTCGGTGGTATCGACCACTGCCGAATTGAGGATGCCCAGTTTGGTCTCCTCCCACTCTTGTAGCCACCTCTTATCATCTGCCGTTAGTCTCTTTGCCATAGCCTATAGTTTGCTCTTGATAAATGCGTCCATCAGCGGTATAAATCGTTTGGCAAGGTCCATATCGGTTACCCTTAGAAAACTCAGAAACTGCTGAAAGGAGCTGATGATTTCTCCCAGCCCAGTCTCCCGCTCCATCTTATCGATAGCGGCCGCAAGCTTATTGATGGCATCAGCCTCCTTGGAGTTGGCAAATCGCTCTCCCTCTGGACGATTACTGATGTTATTGTTGAGCTCCGCCACCTGTCTGTAGAGGTGCCCGAGCTGCTCCTCACGAGTTACCGTCAGGCTCGCCTGTAGGAGCTCCCAGTTCTCCCGCTTGATCCATCTGTTGACCGTAACGGGCGATACACCCACTCGCTCGGCAATCTCTACCTGCGGGAGGTGCTCTCTTGTGTATAGGAGTTTTGCCCACTCCTTCTTTTGGGCATTCGTCATTTGTGCCATAATCTCTAAATCTTTACTGCAAAATTGAGCTGAAAAAGCCCCAAAAGAAAAAAGTAGTGCCACTATGGCACTGGTTTTATGAGTGTTAGAAGGTAGTTGCCAACTTTGTGGTGTAATTAATAATAGACGCTATGGCAAAGGATAAACTGATAACATTCGTCTTGCACGACGAGACACTAAATACGCACGGGTTCCGAATGCTCACCTCTGGGGCCAACCTCGAGGAGTTTCACAAAAACCCTGTGATGCTCTGGAACCACGACAATTGGGAGCTACCTATTGGTAGGTGGGAGAACATCCGCATCGAGGGCACCAAGATTTTGGCTGATGCTAATTTTGACCTAAAAGACCCCAAGGCGGCCGAGATTGCCCGCAAGGTTGAGGCTGGATATATCAAAGCCTGTAGCATCGGTGCGTGGGCGGTGGCAAGCTCTACCGATGCATCAGTGATGCTCGCAGGACAAAAGTATGCGACGGTTACCGAGTGGGTGGTACGCGAAGCCTCTATATGCACTATCGGTGCTAATCATAATGCACTCTCAGTGGCGCTCTACGACGCCTACGGCACCAAAATCAATATGGAGAGCAGTACAGACATCGAAACGATTATAACACTAATAGATAAACCAATAACAAAAACAGAAGGTATGAATAAGCAACTACTCGAGCTGCTGAACCTTGCAGACAACTCCAATGAATCAGAGGTGTTGCAGGCGGTGCAGAAGCTCTCACAGACCAATCAGGAGCTATCAGCTGAGCTCAAGGGCATCAAGGAGAAGGAGGCAGCAGCCCTCAAGGAAGAGGCAGTCAAGCTCACCGACGAAGCCATCAAGGCAGGGAAGCTCGCAGCATCTGCCAAGGAGAGTACCCTCCAGCTCTTTGCCCTCAATCATGAGGCAGCAAAAGCGATGATAAATGGACTCCCCGAGCGACCATCCATCGCTAACCAAATCAACAACTCCGACAAAAAGGAGGACGGACTCCTCACCATGAGCTGGACGGAAATCGACAAGGCTAATAGGCTGGCGGAGCTCAAAGAGAAGTACCCCGAAGAGTACCGAGAGAAATTCAAGGAATGCTTCGGACGCGAACCAAGATAAGTAGTAATAATAAAAACAAATAGTTATGGCTTTAGAAAAAGAAATTTGGCTTAAAGATATCGAAGAGGGACTTTACCCTGACGACTCATTTGCGAGCAAGTCCAGAGATGACTCAGAGTATGTCGACCACAAGACGGTGCACATCCCAAATGCAGGAGCTCCTAGCGGAGTGGTAGAAAACAGAACTGAATTGCCTGCCAAGGTGGAGGAACGTAAGGACTACGACGTGACGTACGACCTTTCTGAGTTTACCACTAATCCTATCCGCATCTCGAATGCAGATACGGTACAGCTGTCTTATGACAAGCGACAAAGTGTGATCAGCAGTGACAAAAAGGAGCTGCATCGCAAAACTCACGAAAGCATCCTCCAAAAATGGGCCCCTGTCGGTGATTCTACGCGCATCCTGAAGACATCAGGAGCGGAAGTAGATGCTCATGTCCCAGAGGCGACAGGCAAACGTAAGGCGTTCACTAAGGACGACCTACGGAAAGTCTTTACGAAGATGAATGTGGACGAAATCCCTGCGGAAGGGAGGTACGCATTGATGGATGCAATCATGTACGATCAGTTCATCGAAAGCTTGACCGTCAAGGAGTCTGCCGCATTTTTCTCAGCAGTGGATGTCAAGAAGGGTATCGTCGGCGAGCTTTACGGCTTTAAGATCATGATGCGAAGTACTGCACTCGTCTACAATGGGTACGCATTATCCAAAACACCTGCAAAGACAGACAACGCTGGAGTACTTGCATGGCACGAGGACTATGTATCGCGCGCACTGGGAGAAGTAAAAATGTTTGGAGATGAGGATTCTCCTCTCTACTATGGTGATGTCTATGCTTTCTTGCTTCGCGCAGGTGGAGGAAAACGCCGCAACGACAAGAAGGGTGTATACGCCATCGTACAGGAGGCAATAGCGTGATGTAATGAGAGTACCTCGAGGCATAAGGAATAATAACCCTGGCAATATCCGCATCGGCAATAGCTGGCGTGGTGAGGTGCCTCCAGGTGAGCGTACAGATAGGCAGTTTGAGCAATTTATCAGCTTGGAGTACGGTTACCGTGCTCTGCTGATAACGCTCAGAACTTACATCACTAAGCACAAGCGGACGACCCTGCGGGCAATTATTACCCGCTGGGCTCCAAACAACGAAAACGATACCGAAGCCTACATCCGCCGTGCAGCTGAATACTCTGGCATCTTGCCAGGTAAGATGCTCAAGGCGACAGATAAAGTAGAGCTCTGCAAGCTGGCGTATGCGATTAGCCGTGTGGAAAATGGCAGGTACGTTGGTGATATGGCACTGATTGAACGTGCCTGGGAGATGATTTAGAAGCCCCCTAACCCCCTAAAGGGGGAATGTGAAAGAGAAAGGTTAATTAATGGATTGGAATTTACTCATAGGTACAGTACTTGGGCTGATCGGCACACCGATAGCTTGGTTCGCGGGTCGCAGGAAGGCGAATAATGACTTTCTGCGGGACCTGCAGGATAGCATCGACCTACTCTCCGAGAAAAATAAATCATTGCTTGAGGAGGTGGTGCAGCTGCGGCTTGAAAACTCACAATTGCAGGTCAACCAGCAGGAGCTGATGCGTCAGTTGGAGGCATTGCGTGAGGAGTCAGAAGCCATGAGTGCAGTGCTGAAGGAGATGAACATTTCCATCCCTCGCTCGAGACGTAGAACTACAACTATTAAAAAGGATGAATAAACGATACTTAATACTCATGGTAATGCTCATCGCCCTTGCAGGGTGCAGGGCGAAGCAACCTGTGATCCAGCAGGTGCCAATCAAGGAGACCACCCAAGTGGAGCTAAAGACAATTGAGCTACCAGGCGACTCGGTACTCATGCGAGTGCCGCTCGAACGGCTTTCAAATGGCACTCAGACATCAGGAGTGTCTGTCTCTCCTAAAGGGCTACAGCTGCTATGGCAATTAAGACAAGGTATGCTCGAGCTACAAGCGAGGCACCCTCCAGAGCGCGTCGAGTACCCCGAAACGACTACCATCAAGGAAGTACCCGTGGAAGTGGTCCGAGAGATAGAAGTGAGCCACCTACACTGGTGGCAGAAAGCCTTGATGTGGATCGGGGTAATTAGTATCATTTATATATCAATAAAAGAGGGCATGGAAAATGCTCCGAGGAAATTATAACACTCTCCGAGAGTTTATGAATACTCTCCGAGAATAAATAGTAAGTAGAATATGGCATTTGAATATAAGATAGTCCAACGAAAAAGCAAGTTGAATGGAGGGCAGCAGATACAAATGGCTACCCAGATGTCCAAAGGTAAAGTGCCTATCCGAGACATCGCAAAGAGACTTGAGCAAATTACCTCGCTTGGTCGAGGTGATGTGATGAACGTACTGACGCACCTTGGCGAGGTGGTCAGTGAGTATATGCGGTTAGGGTATAGTGTTAATCTTCACGAGCTGGGCACCTTTACCCCACGCATTTCAAGTAAGTCAGTACCCGCTGGCGAAAAGTTTACCTCTGATTACATTCGAGGTGTTAAGATGCGCTTTACTCCATCTACCTTCATCAAGGCGGAGCTTAGTAGAGTGAAATTCGAGTGCCAAGCAGATGTGTGCAAGGCACCAACGACCAGCACACCACCTAAGGAGGAAACAACCCCAGAAGAAGGAGATACAGCAATCTAATAGTAAACAGAATAAAGAGATAATAGTATGTCAACAAATAATCCAATCGCAGTATTACGCATCAAGGAGGCTTACTTCGGAGAGCCGATTACCTCCAAGGATGCCATCGCAACCACCTCATTTACCACTAAGGCACCGATGCACTTTGATGGAGATGAAGTGGGTCTTTTCCGAGATAAACCCGAAAAATTTGAAATTGGCGTACACGAAAGCGACTCGCCTATCTACATCACTTACGACGGTGTACCTTACAAGTACACTGGTAGCTTTACCTCAGTAACGAAAGCACAGATGGCGGAGCTACTGGGTGGCGAAGCGACAGAAGGTGGTGTGGAGCTATCAGCTGATGTTAAGCGCATCCACAAGTCGGTTAAGCTGGTGATGAGCGACGGCTCGGTCATCGTCGTGCCCAACGCACAGGGATTTGTAACCATGAGCGGCAAAATTGGGAAAAAGAGTGTAGTTACCTTCCCATTCGAGTTCGAGTGCCTCGGGGCATCGACAGCGTGGAATGTCGCTATGGGTATCTACGATAAGGACCCATCAACGGTATAACCTATGGACGATAGCACAATGAGTGCTCTCGACCTGATCCTCCAGCGGGGCGTGCGGTTTCGGCTGCCCGCCCCGTTTTGGAAAAAAGTGATAGGGCGAGACACGGTAAAGATTAAGCCCCCCAGTGTGGGTACCGCTCTTATGATTTTACATGAGGCGGTGATTAATGACTTGGCAGAAGAGGAGATAAGCCAACTATACGTAAATGTAATTACGCCAAAACAACTTCTCGGAGTTAAACGTATTGTAGCCATAGCGATTCTTGGCAAAGCTCAGCCGAGAGAAAGAGAATTGGCAAGATTAGTGGATAAACTTGACCAAGTACTTCTTAAAGATCTGTTGCACCTCTATAATCTTACGATGACGATGTGCAGGGGTGAAAATTTTCGGAAAGCTACTCTCTCGGTGTGGGCATTGATAAGGATGCTTCGGGTGAGGCCACAAAGCAAGACGAGTCAAGAGTCAAAGGACTCGATAGCGTCTTCGGAGTCATCGGCAAGTGGAAACGAGATAGAGGACTAACACATGAGGATCTGATGGCTCAGCCACTTGCACTTTTGCTCCTCGAGGACATTGACCAACCATATATCGACTACAAGAGTAGCGAGGAAGATAAGGAGGAAACACCAGTGATAGAGGGGGCGAAAGAGTTAAGAAGTTTATTAGGCATCAAAGAAGAAAGTTAAAGCATGGATGAGGTAAGCATTGACATACGGCTCAATAGTAACGTAGAGGAGGAAGCAGGTAAAGCGACCTCGGCCATACAGGAGATGGCGCAAGGTGCTTTGGATGCTCAGGCAAAGCTAAAAGCAACAATGGACTTCAGAAAAAAGCTAATCAATGAGCTGAAGAATGCCATCATTGAAATCAATGATCAGATACAAGCACTCTCCTCGAAGAATAAAGACTGGGGTCTCACCAAAGATGGGAAATTCTATAAGCAGGAGCTAGCATCTGTAAATAAAGAAATTGAACTACAGGAAAAGGCGTTGGCAGCTGAAAGCAAAGAACTGGAGAAACTCATAAACGGATACGGTTTAATTGCTACGCAAATAAGAAAGACCAAAGCGGAGATGGCAACACTCTCGGCTGCTGGCAAACAGAATAGTGAGACCTACCGCAAGCTGGAGCGAGACCTCCAAGAATTAGCCGAAGCGCAAGCGATGGTCAATCGTACGGGGCAAGAGCTCGCAAAGGGTAATAGAAGCTGGCAAGGTCTTGCCGATGCTGTGAGTGCTTTTTCTGGTGCGGCATCAGCTGCCACTGGTGCGTGGACGCTCTTAGGGGGTAGCCAAGAGGACCAAGCCGCCATCCAAACCAAACTCCAGTCGCTGATGGCGATTACTATTGGTTTGCAGCAGGTGCAAAATGTACTCCTCGAGACCTCTACATTTAGAATACAAACAGTTACCAAGGTCAAACGCTTTTGGACCACCGCAAACACTAAATTAGCCGCATCATTGGGTATGTCTGCGGCAGCAGCCAAAGCACTCACCGCGACAATTACCCTCGGTTTGTCCGTCGCTATCGGCTTTTTAATCTCAGCTTATGACAAGTGGCAGAGCAAGCAAAAGGCGATACGTGAGGAGCAGGAGCGCTTTGCCTCCTCTGTATCGAATAAAGTTGGTGATGTCATTGCTACCTACAAGCGACTACAACAAGAGTTTGTAGCACTCAATGGTAACCTGAAAAAGCAAAAAGAGTTTGTCCAGAAGAATGCCGAAGCTTTTAAGCAGATGGGTGTAAAGGTAGATGATGTACGATCTGCCGAAAATCTACTGGTTGATAACACCGACGCCTTTGTCAAAAGCGTCATGATTAGGGCTAAGGCTGCCGCATCCATGGAGCTAGCCAGCGAAAAATACAAAGAGAGCATTCAAAAGATGATGCAGGCAGAGCAAAGAGCTGCCAATCCTACTGGTATGGATAGCTGGTTTGCATTTGAAGAAAATGTAAGGCAGTTTACTCTGGGGCTTGGGTGGGGAGACACGGATGGAGGTTATATCGCTAAACTAAGAAGTCGTGATATAGCTGATGACGCTCGTAAGGATAGAGAGGCAGGAGACCTTCTAATACAGAACTCTTTGAACTTTGAAAAAGAATACAAAGAGATCTGGGATAACATCGGAGTGGTCCCCATCGATACTATCAGTAAGAGTAGTAAGAGTACAGAAAATGCGTACAAAAAAATGTCGGATCGTCTTGCTCAAATCGCCAAGGCTAATGAGGAGGAACTGCTGGCTATTGAGTTGGCAGCACTTAAGGAGGGGCGCGAGAAGAAGCTCCGAGAGCTGGAGATAGAAAATGAGAAGCGTAAGGCACTCCTCAAGGAGCGTCAGCGTGAGCTCGAGGAAATCGCCAAGGCGGGAATTGATACTACCGCCCAGCAAGCAAAACTTAAGCTCGTCAGCGACAATGGCGATGCTGAGTACCTCCGCAAGGTAGCCGAAGCAAATGCGGCATCTGACCGCATCATCCAAGAGGTGGAGGCAACCCTTGATGCCAAGGTGGCTACCCGACAGGAACAACGCATTGCCCAAACTAAGCGTGAGTATGATGAGTGGCGGAAGGAGGCGGAAGCACACGTGAGGGATAAGGAGGAGCTTGCCGACATCCTCGTCCGAATAGCTACCGAAGAGCAAGCGGAGCTCTCTCGCATCCGAAAGGAGGGCGAGCTGGACCGCATCGACTTCGAGGAGATGATAGCTCTCCGCCGCATACAGATCTCCAACAAGCGGTATAACCTTGAGACGGAGCGTGAGGAGGAACTCCTCGAAACGGAGCTGGCATTTGCCCAAAAAAGACAAGCTAAGCTACAGGAGATGCAGGCGAATGGTGCTGATGTGGGCAAGGAGATAGAGGAGGTCACCGAGCGTATCAAAGACCTCACCGATGCCCTCGAGGATATACCCGTCCGCAAACTGGAGGAGATGGGTCGAGGCCTGCAGAGCATTTTCGGCTCGCTGTCTAAGTTGGGCGGAGAAATCGGCGAAACCTTTAGCTCGCTCGCCGAGTCGGTTGGTATTGCTGTTTCTGGGATAAAGTCCAAACTGTCTATAGATAAAGTGAGCGCTGCCATTTCGGGCATCATGCAGGTGGCAGATGTCGCCATACAGCAGGCTAAGGAAAATCGAGAGTTCATGAAGGCGTGGCAGGAGGCAAACGAGTCTGCACTGCAGGTAGCTCGGATGCAACGCATCGAGGCAGCAGGCTATAAAGAGGGTAATATCTTCGGCGTCGAAAACCCCTACGCACGAGCCATCGCTGGGGCTAAACAGTACGCTAAGACGATGTATGAGCTGCAGGCACTCTCCCGTACCCTTGCCAATGGCCAAGTGCAGGTGGGTAGCAAAAAGGTAGTATCAGGCAGTAATGTGGCCAAAGGGGCAGCTGGTGGTGCAGCCGCTGGCGGTGTGGTGGGGTCTATATTTGGACCCATAGGTACAGCCATCGGTGCTGGTATCGGTGCCCTCATTGGTGGTATCTTCGGTGGATCTAAGAAAAAACTGGTGCCAGTTTTCGAATCTCTCGGCAAAAAGTATAAGGAGATATATGACAAGGATACTTTTGCACTCAACCCCGAAATCCTACAGGACTATGCTAAGCTGGATGACGCCACCAAAAAGTTGGTGGACAATTGGGATGCGATTCAAAAGAAAGCGCAGGAGGCGGAGCAACAGATGCGGGATAACTTCCGCTCGCTCTCTGGTGACATTGGTAGCCAGCTCTCCGAAGCGCTGAAGAAGGGAATAGCCGATGGCGATATCTATGCTGCCTTTGATGACTTCAAGTCGTACGCCTCTAAGGTCATCTACGACATCGGCGAGCAGATGATTTTCGCTCAGTTTTTCCAAGAGTCTTTCGATGAGCTCCAGAAGCGGATGGAGGATAGCTTTGGGGCAGGAGGAGACGGTGACATCAGAGACGATATCCGTTGGCTGGTCGATTCGGCTCGGGGCAATATCGAGGGGTACAAAGATGCCATGGATGCTTTTCGGTCGGAGCTGGAGAAACAAGGGATGCAGCTCCCTGACGTGGATGCTGGACGTAAGGCGGAGGCACGTGGCATCGGTCGGATGACGCAAGATTCTGCGGAGCGACTGGAGGGACTGATGACGGTGCAGGTGGACCGACTATCGACCCTCGTCACCTACGCTAAGCAGACGGACGACTACCAGCGTGATGCGAGGGTGTATTTTGCTACGATGATACGGCAGATTGACCGTATCGCATCCAATAGCGACTACCTCCGAAAGCTCGATAATATCGCCACCGACATGTACCGAGTGGCACAGGATGGCGTTTACCTCAAAAAATAATCTGATGGCGACACTGATCAACAACATAGACGTCAATGCTCAAGGCATCTACCTTGCTCGACATGGAGCGGAGGAACTCTTTACGCTCCCGAACCTCTCCGATGCGGAGGTCAATGACTGGCAGGAGGTGGATGGCTTACAAGTGGACTTTACCACCGTCCAGATCCAGCACCCCGAGGTGATGGTGCGTTACGTGGTTACTTCGCTCGCCGCTCGCTCGGCACTCGAGCAATACCACAAGGCAGAGAGGATTAAGCTAATGCCCCACGGATGGGGTCGTACCTTTACCCTCCGCAAGGCTAATGCGGACAACTGCAAGGTGCTGGCCAAGGGTGATCATATCATGGAAATAGCCTATCGCTATGAGCTGGACGACTTGCCTAAGACTCAGATAACGTCAGATGTGGAGCCTGTAGTTTTTAGATCAAGATACAAAATTGGAGGTGTCTCACTATCTCAATTTGGAATGGTCATCAACGAGACACATGCGCTCTATACACCTGATGATTTTAAGGCATTGACGCTCGTGCGAGATATGAGAGAGGCACAACTAATGTGTACGATGTTCGCATCATCTTGGTCGGTGCTGTGGGCTAATCGTGCAGCTCTCTGGGATGCTCTGCAAGGGGAGTTATCTCTATCTACGGACATGGGCACAACTCTTAAGGCTCGCTACCTCTCATGCTCGACACCTAAGCAGGTGAGCCAGCAACCAGTTATCTCATTTACGCTTAATCTACAATTGATATGATAACTATATACAACGCACAAGGAACTAAGATTATTGATGTGGCCAACCTCGAGGGGAGCTACTGCGATCGCTCGATCATGGGTGGCAGCACCCTCCAGTTGGTGGTTAAATCTGATAAACCTATTGATATCCCTCTTAACTCTTATGTGGAGTATGAGGCACGTCGCTATACATTGCTCTACCCAGCGAGCATCAAAAAGCAACACAGCAAGGAGTTTGATTACACCCTGCTTTTTCACGGTGAGGAGGAGCTCCTCTCCTCCTGTCTCATCAAGGATATCTCGGGTGGCATACCTTACCGAGTGAAGTTTGCCATCACAGCTAAACCGATTGACTTCGTCCGCTGTATCGTGGACTCGCTCAATGAGCACTACGGCGGTGGGTGGAGTGTTGGCAATGTGATCGAGGCGACCGAACAGACACTCGCCTTTAGTCATGAGTACTGCCTCGGGGCCATCTCTAGAGTGGCGGAGGTGTTTAATACTGAGTTTAGCGTCGACAATAAGACGGTATCGCTCGGCAAGGTAAGCATCATGGAGGATAACCCTCTACCGATGAGCTATGGCAATGGTAAGGGGTTCCGCCCTGGCACTGGGCGACACAATGACGGTAAAAAGTCGGCGATCGGCAAACTCTATGTCGAGGGTGGCACACGTAATATCGACTACTCAACCTACGGAGCTCAAACACTCCTCCTACCTAAATCTGCAACGCTACAGTACAATGGTCGTACATATCATACGGATGCGCATGGCATGTACATCACCTGTGATCAGGCAATCGGCACTGCGGAGGATAGCTACGATGGATCCGCCGTATATCCGATGCGGGAGGGTACAGTGTCTGAGGTCATTGAGGAGGCAGATGGATACGATTTTACCGACACCTCTATCCCTGAGAGCTTGAATTTTAACGACTACCGTATCAAAGGCGAAAAAGCGGTGGTGGTCTTTCAGACGGGAGCACTCACAGGGCGGGAGTTTGCTCTTGTGCAAACGAAAGGCAAACTCAGTGGCTATATCCACTCCGAGCGAAAGTTTAAGCTCGTGAGCGAGGAGCAGGATGGATTTATGATGCCTGGGGGCAACTTTGTCCCCAAGGAAGGTGATAAGTACGCCATCTTCAATATCACCCTCCCTGCCGAATACCTCTCGAACGCTTCTCAAAGGCTCTTCGAGGAGGCAGTACGATACTTCGATACGGTCATTAATCCTCCCTATATCTTTTCTGGGGAGGTAGATCCCATCTGGGCGAAGAAGGAGTGGCTACGCATCGGTGGGTATATGCAGCCAGGTGGGCATTTACTTTTTAGCGACCCGCAGTATCACCCCGAGGGATCTGTCATCCGAGTGACGGGTGTCCGCACACTCCTCGACAAGCCCTACGCTCCACAGCTCACCCTCTCCAATGCACCAGCTGCACTCAGTGTGAGTAACGCCCTCTCCAAGCTCGAAGCAGACAAGGTGATAGCCGAGCGAGAGCGGAGGGCACAGCAACGCTCGCAGCGACAGGACTACCAGCAGGCGCTGGAGTTCATCGGGATGGTCGAAAAGGCTATTGAAGGGCTGGAGGGCTTTACGGCGAGGATAAAACCGAGCGTCGTGGAGACCATGGCAATTCTTATAGGTAGCCAGGCGACACAGTTTGGATTTGTCCAAGCGATTAATTCGCTTGAGGCTGCCCCTTTTTCTGTGAATTATGACCCCAGCACCAAGCGAGTAATCATCAGTAAGGGCATCATTAGACATCAGACCATCGGCATTACCGATATGACTGCTAATCGACCAGCTACCGATTACCGCTACTGGTCAATCCCTGAGTACATCTCACCAGCACTTACTGATGATTTCGCCAGCTACTACATTTATGCGAAGGTAGATAGAAATGGGCAAACTGGTAATTATTTATTATCCGAAAAACCTATAGAAATGGAGAGTGATTCTCTAAGCTATCATCTCCTTATTGGTACTTTATCCAGCATTGTGGATGGCGATAGAGCGTACAATAAGCTATACGGTTACAGCCTTTTCACTCCAGGTCAAATGGTCCTAAATACCATCTCGAGCACAAACGGTGCTATGACCATCAACCTCGAGACAGGCGAGATCTACTCCGATGCGATCCACTTCCGTCGCCCCGATACTCAAGAGGAGACGAACCTCATCGACTACATCGATGAGGTGGACACGCATCACCCTATCATCAAGAATGGCACCTGGTGGCGCTGGGATGGCACGCAATATGTGGACACGGGAGAACCAGCGCAAGGTGCAGACGGTAAGGATGGAAAAGACGGCTTACAAGGATTACAAGGGAAAGACGGCAAGGACGGACTCCCTGGTCGTGACGGTAAGGATGGGAAAACTCAATATACCCACATCGCTTATGCCAATAACGCATCGGGTGGTGGCTTCTCTCAGTCTCCTACTGGAAAGGCTTATATTGGTATGTATGTGGACTTCGTCGCCACAGACTCGAGTGACCCAAAGAAGTATAAGTGGTCGCTCATCAAGGGGGCAGATGGGCGTGACGGCATCGCTGGTAAGGCAGGAAAAGACGGCCGAACCCCTTACCTGCACATCGCTTATGCTAATAGTTCGGATGGTCGGCAAGGGTTTAGCGTGAGCGATAGCCAAGGTAAGTCATATATCGGGCAGTACACCGACTATAACCAGGCAGACAGCACCGATCCAACTCAATACAAATGGACGCTCATTAAAGGCCGCGATGGTCGTGACGGTAAGGATGGAAAAGACGGCTTACAAGGATTACAAGGGAAAGACGGCAAGGACGGACTCCCTGGTCGTGACGGTAAGGATGGGAAAACTCAATATACCCACATCGCTTATGCCAATAACGCATCGGGTGGTGGCTTCTCTCAGTCTCCTACTGGAAAGGCTTATATTGGTATGTATGTGGACTTTGTGCAAGAGGATAGCAGCGACCACAAGAAGTATAAGTGGTCACTGATTAAGGGTGCAGATGGGCGCAACGGTACCCCAGGCAAGGCGGGTGCAGATGGTCGCACCCCTTACCTGCATATCGCCTACGCCACATCAGCAGACGGAAAGAAGGGTTTTAGTACAACTGTGTCAGCAGGCAAGACCTATATCGGCACTTACACCGACTTTGTGAAGGCGGACAGCACTACTCCATCAGATTACAAGTGGACGCTCATTAAGGGTAAAAAAGGGGACCGAGGTCCGACTGGTCCGAAAGGCGACGGTCTAGACGTCAAGGACACTAGAAATGATAACCAACTGCCAAACTGGTATCGTGAGAATTACCGACTCACAACCGTCAAGGAGTTTAAGTTTCAAGGTGTTATTGAAATTCCGAAGGTCTGGAGGGATGGCTCGTATTGCACGCTTGAGACGACAGTCAATTGGGGTGATAAAAGTGGCGGTCGAGTGACGCAGAAAGCGACTCTTAACAGCGGTCAGGAGTTGTATCGTGTCGGTGGTGCTGATGATAGTGCGTGGGGCGAATGGAGCAATCTCAAAGCGGAGGTACAAGAGATCAACGCTGGACTTTCCAATGCCAACACCCTCATCTCATCGATCGAGACCATCACTAAGCAACTGAAGGAGGGCAAACTTGATGCGAGCAAGTTCGATGACATCCGCTACCTCACCGACGCCCTCCAGCACGGCGAGACCACCATAGCTGGCGGTCTTCTGCTCACGAAATCCATCCTCATGAGCAACAAAGATGACGAGATCACTACCGCCATCTCTGGCTACTCCCATGGCGGCGGTGTAGCGTTCGAAGCTGGGATTAAGAACTATAAGCAAGAGAACCACACCTCCCGCGTGGTAATCAACCACGACGGCTCAGCTCGATTCGGAGACATGTACCTGAACGCTGACAAAGAGGATGTGGTGAAGTTTGTCGACCAGTCATCGGGTGAAAATCACGAGTATCTGAAGTTTGGTGGAACTGCCCCCAGCGAAAGCTACATGAACGATCAGAGTACAGTGATTAAAGAGTTCCCGATGCCGTCTGTACGAGCTGAAAACAAGAGTGGCGAGTTCCTTATTGTGAAAGAAGATGAGAGTATCGAAAGCAACAGAGAGATAAGGCATGAGATTGAATTGACAGCGACAGCTGAGGCAGTCGCAACTCGGGAAGATCTTAACTCCGGAGGACTATCGATTATGTCAGCCCGTTCTGCTTATGAGCTAGGAAGTGACCGAGGAGACAGAATAATTAACTATCTGCCTGCCTGGGCGAATAGCACTGCTCATGTGGAAGTCAAAGTGTACAATAAATCTGGAGTCGTCGTCTGGAGCGACACAAGCACGAAAGTGACAGCAAGTGCACACGCCAAGGGATGCTCTGTCTCATACACGGAAATCTTACCCCTCGAGGATATCCAAGATGTGCAGACCCAGACGAAGAAAGTATATATGCGCATTCCAGCAAATGTAATGGTAAAAGGGTACAAATGGAGGGTTTATCTTGTGGTGAATGGCTCTGCAAGCGACGGAGGAAGTTCTTATCGAGCATATACAAATGCGGGTAAAGAGTTCGTCCCTTACGACCTCTCAAAACCCTTTGTGGCACTAGCGAAAGACCGTGTAGCGTTTTTCTTTGGACGACAAAGGCAGATACTATTCAACTACTTAAGCAACTGGGTGGTGAAAATAGTGGGGGATGTCCTCGTGCAAGGTGTTATAAAAGCAAATGCAATAGAAGCTGACGAGTGGAGAGGCAGCGGTGCCGTCCTCGCTGGTGCCATGTTTGACGAGAATGGACGAGAGCAAAAAAGCTTCGGTAAGTATAAGAATAGGTCAGGGCAGAGCTATGGTAGTACAGTCTATTCTTATAATAGTAAGCTCTACACTGTCTACCACTCCATCCCACACAGCCGATACGTGCCGGTCGTGCAGGTCTCAGGAGAGACAGGAAACAATGACGGATGGTCTCTTACGACACGAGTCTATAGTGTCTCGGCATATAGCTTTACGGTGGGCATAATCACCAATGGAGACAATAAAACACGAAATGGGCTATCCTACGTAGCCTACCAAGCTGACTAAGAGAAAGAGGGAGGAGCGACCAGTATAGTCACTCCTCCCTCTCCTTTTCTCTGTTGGAAAGTTATCTTATTGCTTTCCCTCCGCTTTTAATGCCTCCCACTCCGCTTTGGTGATAGGGATGGCAGTAAAGGCCTCCTTGAAGAGCCTATACACTTCATCGTAATCCCCCGCCTTGTAAGCCTTGCGAATTCCCTCGCTTGCTTCCTTCATCACTGCGTTAGGGATGTACGCCCCTACGTCACCCTCTACGATTGGGATAAGGATACGCACATCTCGCCAGTCGAGGAATCCCTCGTTAAGAGAGCCATCCTCTGAGATGATCATTTCTCCCCACATCTTTATCCTGGCGTTAGCGATATCTCTTTGTTCATCGCCGACTCCAATGTTAGTTTCACGCCCCATATCTGGAGCGTAAAAATAAAACATTAGTGCCTTCTCCACGACCTCCTTCGGCGTCAAACGCTTGAACTGATCCCCCTCCACGGTGGGGATTGTATTATCCTCAATTACCCTCATACCATCATTTTTAATGTTAACATAAACGAAAGCACCATCCTTGAGCACCTTCGGCTTTTTGTCCCCGTTACACGCTGTAAGCAATGCCACTACTGCCAGCATCATCACTAATACCTTTTTCATATTATTTTAGTTTTTATAATTAATTGATTCTTTTACAAATATACACTAATCCGCGTATATAGTTCGCTAAATCCGTTAATATCGTCCAGTGAATTCGTTAGTACTTGTGGATAAATCCGTTAGTACTAACGAATAACTCCGTTTATACTTCTTAGTTCGTTCTCCACTCGACCACCACCAGAGAGCGAATAATATTATAAATGTACGTGTGCGTCACAATCAAATGAGCCGTTTCGTTTTTCCTACCACCCATCCAATCAATAAAGAAAAAAGCCATTTCGTTTTGTCTTCGAGAGCCGTTTCGTTTCGACGGTTATATAAAATAATCTAATTCGTTTCATAGTTATTTAGAATAAAAAATGGAGCTAAGAATTTCAAATAAAATATTTTTTTCAATTTCTTGCCTCCATGTAACTCATTAATTTCGACAGGTATTGCTGTACGGCTCCTTTTATCCATTTAGAAAACGTGACAAGTGACACAATCATAAATAATAACGATATACGGCTTGGGCTTTTATTCCTTCAAGTCATGTCACCAGAAACAAGAGCTAAGTGGATCTTTCATAGTTTCTTTCAATTAAAAAGTTAGCCATTCAGTACAAAACAAAAGTAATCAGTTATACTAAGAAAAATCAGTCATTTCGAACAGAAGTTTCAAAAAACTAACCCGTTCTAACACTGCAGGTTATTAATATTCAAATGACTACGACCCGTGTTTATTTGAACGGTATGCGATTACAAACTACGTTGCTGATTTCTCTCTCATAGGTCATATATAAGTTAATACTCTCGTACGTGGCAAATGTAGGGAAAGAAATTGATTCATAACCTACTGAATCTAAACGTTTTTCAGTCACCTATTTTTCTTTAGATTCAATAGTTTGGTGTGAACCCGTTGAATACTAGAGTTCAGAATTGTAAAAATCATATACCAAAAAGGGTGTCTCAGATTTGAGTTCCCAACATATTCACAATATTAGTTCTCACGCACCAGATCTGATATACTATAGGCTGGATTAGTAATGATCGTGCTTAAGCACAAGACTTAAGCACGATCATCCACTATTGATGCATCATTTGACGAATGCAACATTTCACTGTATTTTCAGATACAAAATATTAGTCCATTCAGCAACGACGACTATCAGCTACTTAACTCTTAATGTAAGCAGGACCTCTCGACCTCTTAATTGACGATTAAAGGAGTAAGCACTGAGTAGTCCATAATTGGTATATGCATATTCGTCAATATTAAGAATATTAGTGACCGAAGCCTTCAGCTCAATATTCTTATTCACCCTGAATGTAATATTAGCATCTAGCATTGTGAGGTCTTTAACCATATCTTTAGAGATCTCATTGTGATAATACTCCCCTTTTAGTTCTAGAGATAGCGGATTTATAGGTGTATAAACCAATTTAAGCGAATGTGTTTGATTATTCAGAGTAGATGTTTCCCTTCTAGGGATATTCAGCCATGAGCGTGTTAACTCAAATTCGTATAAGAAAAAGAACCTTCTACTGACATTGCCATTCAGCATGGATCCAAAAGTAATTAGATTGAGATCAAATGGCACTACTCTATGCTGAGAGATAATATCGCGAGTACTACGAGTGTACATAGCATTGATACCAATACCTCCTCTCATAAAATCCAGCGACTTATTGACACTGCCTATAGAATTAAATATTCTACTTCTTGAGTCTCCTCGCTCGTAAGAGTGATAGAGGTAATTGCCCTCAAATTTTTGTTCCATCCTGTATGGATTATTAATCCAATGATGCATCACCATTAAATTAGAAAATAGACCTTTAGATGGATTTCTGTAAGATAGTCTAGCAGAGACCTGTTGCCTCTTTGTCATCAATAATTCCTCATACCCATAGCTAAATGAGCGATAATTAGTCATCACAACACCCTGATAAATATTACTTAGCGAAAGAGGAGACGAGCCTGATCCCCCTCTTATATTCATTCTTAGGCTAGAGCTTGGTTGCCAATTCAAGAACAATATTGGAGCATAGGTTAGTAAATCCTTATCCTCCATTAAACTTCTAAAATCATAATGGCGATAACTAACAGGCAAACTAAGCCCCAGCTGTATTCTTTTATAACGCCATTCCACTTTAGGTGATGCTTGAAGAGTATAGAGATTGGTTTTATTATATGGCTGATTATCATCTGAATCCATCTGCTTACCAGATAGGCTCCTAAATAACCCCTGAAAGCCAGCATCCAGACCAATCATAAATTGACCAATATGAAAGTTATAAATAGCTCGTTCATCAGTAAAAAAAGCTTGATTATCGATTCTTTGTCCATAAGTCTCACTCCCCTGATTAATTGTCAGCATACTAGGTCTAGACTCCCATTCATTAATACTACTGAATGTCACCAAATGACGATCGCCAAATCGCTTAATCACTTTAAGGCTATTATTCGCATAATAATTGGGAAGCCTAGCACTTTGGTTATTATTGAATGTCCCCGCAGTCTGTAGCTCTATTTTATCCCAATCAAATTGAGCCTTCGTATTATTTTGCAAATAATAGGTGGGCTGATTAGCCTCTATGGTCACATTGGCACGAAGCATATTTTCTTTAGCATGATCATCCCTCACCTCTATTATTTCCTTATCGTCCCCTTCTAAGAAATATCTGGTTATGGTCCGACTTTTACTTACGAGACGATTATTAAGATAATCTATTTGCACTTTGAGGTCCGTACGACTGTTTATTTTCAATAGTTCATTAATAGAAGCCATGGTAGAGGTGTTGAAAGTCGTTCGCTCTGGTTTGAGCGATGGAGGTGATAAGAGCGTAAGTCCAAAATAATTCTCTATTTCCGTACCTCTAGGCAGTGCATTAAATTCTGTCTGCTCTTCTGATAGATCGTATCCATTATTATTGGACTTTAGGGAGAGCAATGTTTGTGATTTTGGCATAGCAGTAAGGACAAATAAATCTCCATTCCAAAGACCGCTTTTAGGGCTTTGAGCGTATCCACCACCAATAGAACCATGTACCAGCCAAGCCGACTTTTTATTCTCTTTGAGTTTGAGATTAATGGCTGCTTGATCAGATATGCTAAATCCTTGCAGGACCTGCATAGGCTGATGCCTCTCCATAACTTCTACAGCACCAATATCATCATATGCAATTCCTTTCGTTGCCACTCCATATTTGTCACCGAGGAGGTCTTGCCCCTCTATATAAAATTTATTGATATCTACACCTTGATATTTTATTTTACCTGAGTTCTCAACCTGTATCCCTGGCATCCGCTTTAACACCTCACCAATTGTCTGATCATTTGTTTGTGCAAAACTTGAGACCAGATAAGCAATGGTATCTCCTTGTGCTCGTATCGGTTCGGCCTTAATTGAGACTTCGTTCAGAACAAAAGGCTGCTCTTCCATGAATATAGTAAGGGGAAAAGAGGCCCCCTCTAGCAAGACTACTTGATTAGCATAGGTCATCATTGAGACCGTCACGGTTGATGCTTCTTCCGATCGATTATCAAGATTAAAAAGCCCCTCTTCATCAGTAATAGTATGATTTATCACTTTGCCATTAATGTCTTTTGCCACTACAATACAGCCTTGTAGTGGCTCCTTACTTACTTTATCTAGAACTTTTCCATAAATTCCCGCTTGAGAATTGATGGAGAAAAAAAGGCAAAAAAGAATAACAATATTTTTTATTAATCTTTTCATGGTCTATAGTCTTGTTTGATTCTAATTAAAAAAATAATTACTCCAATCTAATAAGAGATACTTCAACTCTTCTGGTCTATACTGAGCAGGTAAAAAATAGTCCTCAATTTGCATTGTAGGTAATTCATTAATCTGGTATTTGTCATAAATGGATCTTAGTTGATCTTTGCTTATTCTGAAAATTCTATTCTCAACCTCTTTTTGTGTAATTTCTTCACTGTTTATATTAATCCACATTCTTATAATTGTATCTATAAATTCATTATAATTTATGTCATTCTTATTGATCTCCAAGGGAAATATAATTAATGAAAAATAGTCTGGAATAATAAATGATAGCTTTTCCAACTCTTGCATGGCTTTTAAACAATGGTCACATTTAGTAGAAACCCACAAACCAACTCTAATTTTTTCTTTGGTCACACTATGAATTTTCAAACCATGTAAGAAATCATTTTGATCAAATCTTTTATTTAGGTTTATTTTTAGATATTGCTCACTTCTTTTTATAGTTAAGTTTTCTAGTTGATTGTATATCATTTTTTGTTTTACTAACATAAAACTTTGTACTTTAAACCAAAGATAAATGAAAACTAGAAATAAAATACTAAATAACATTAAAAAGGCATACGTTGAGAAAGTATATTTCAAGAAAGGAAGAAATAATATTACATTAATAATGAGAATAAGAAGTACCAACATGCAGTATATACAAACCTTTTTAATCCTTACTTGGGAAACAATAGAATAAATTAGTACTATAGGGGATATTAGAGCACTGATTTGCCCCATAGCTGTAAATGACAGTGATAGTGATTGTCTTGGTAATATCAGGATAGATATGACAATTAATGATAAAAATGAAGAAAAGTATGCTGAAGCATAAATGGAAAGAGGCAACCCTAGAACATTTGAATATGAAGATTTTGCGACCTTTTCACAATCAATATAAGAACCACGTTTACAAAACGATGAAAAAGCAAGTGTATTTGGATTGAGTAGGAAATGAGCTAAAAGCAATCCGATAATATTCAGTGCTAAAATAGAAATTGCAAAAGATCGTTTAAAAAAAAACAGAAAAATTAATACGATGGCAATAAAAATAAGCGAGCTGTACTGCCGTAAATTTTGACATATTAATTGTAAAAAATTTGAACTTAGATCTGTATACAAAACGACCCCATCCCAAACCTTTTGCAATTCTGCAATAGTAATTGATTGATACTTCTTTATTTTAGGATTATATATTTTATGTGCTTTGTTTTCACTTATTTTAACAAGCAGCATTTCCCAATGATTGTTAATATTTGCACGAATAAGAATGTAGCCTTTTAAATCAACTAGGCTATTAATGTCCGTTTTGGCTAATTTACATTTAAACCCAAATATTTTAAATGTATTGTATAAGGACAGTAATGTTGGATAAAAAGGCGAAGAATTTAAGCATAGCAAAAAATCATCCGCATTGATGTTAGATTTGAAAATCCGTATGTATTTTAATGCAACCTCAGTCATCATAACTTTAGTGAAGATAATTTGTTTCTTCGAAATCATAGTTACATTTTGTACGCTCATCGTTATTTGCTTTAGTAGGTTCAAGACCAAAAGCACCACTAGCTCTCATCTTATCTCCTAAATTAGCATTAGAAGTAATATAGTCATAGCGTTTTTTAAGATACTGCTCCCTCGTTATTCTTTTAGGATCAACTCGATTATATATAAATATTCCAACATCTCCCAGTCCATTTGTTACCATGCCTTTTGCTGTAAATTGATAATGTCGCTTATTATCATAAGCATCTAGTATTAATCCAGGTAATCCACTTAATTTCCATGGACCGTCAGAAAGAGGTATATCCATTGCGTACCAAGCAAACCATTGTCTCCCTCTGAAGTAACATTCAGCAAGCTGGCATTCATATCCTAAAATGACTGATGTTGAATCAATGTAATTCCAACTTTGAGGCTCAATCTCTTCGGAATAAATCCAACTACCTAAATCAAATCCCTGATAAACAGTTATTTTCCCTTTTGGCATATTTTTGAACACATATTCTCTTTCAAATCCACCTAATGGTTTATATTCTGTTGATCCAAACGGATTTTGCTCATAATAAAGCTGTTCATGAAGATTAAAATTATTGACTCTTAAAGAGTCTGCCCATAGTTTTAGAGGAGAAACCCACATTGAAGTAGTATTACCAAGTCGTAATATCATTTCAGTATCTATATAACTTTGATCTGGTTGAAGTGTATCTTTTACGACGTGCTTATTATAGCTAACTTCAAGAATCCCAGGTTCGTATTTTTTTACAATTTGACTATACCCATTCAAATATAATAGGCAACTTAAAACAATGAAAGCCTTTTTCATAACCACTTGCTTTTTTACAGGGGCGCTGTATGACATTAGACACACAACGACCCTAAAGTTCAGTTAATTTGAAGTTAATAAGTTTACAGGGATTCTATACATTCGTCCCAGCGGTCCATCCAATCATCCCAATATGCATCTTCAAATTCTTTGTTACCACTATTTTTATGTGTATTTGCCTCACCTTGGAGACGTGAAACACAATTAATAGAAGACGTAGAACCTCCTAAAAGGTTACTTAATTCAAAAGAGTTTAATTCTTTCATAGTAAAAAAAATTTAATTATAAAAAAAAGGACTAACGCACCCAACTATCGACATTTCTTTTACATTGTAATGTTTCAATGTTATCATTAAATTTGCGACTTACTGTCAGTAGATTTATATTGTATATTATTGCCAGAATATTTAAATCTTATAAACCCATCTAGAGCTATAATTAGTTTGGATAGATTCCGTCTATATTAGATATTGAATAAGTAATAATAGTACTATCTGTAGGAGATAATGCCGCTACATTAGCACCAACAACAATCTCCCCATCCTCAAGGGAAAGATTACCCGAGATGGTAGAATGACTAGGACTTTGTGCCACAAGATTACTTGCTATTCTAATAAGTAATATCGTTAACAACAATTTTATTTTTCCAAAATACATCATATAGTCATTAAAAAAACACACTTAGAATATCGGATTTTCTTATCTAAAACTTCATCAGTGATAATTTTTTATTATTCTTTTACCCCATATCATTGATGGCTCAACCATTCTATTACTATTAATCAGAAGTCTTAATATAATTCTAGAGGGATCATCTGCCCCGTTGGCGTAATGACATATTTCTTACCATTGATGATAATAATCTTCACTTTCTTCTCACCTCTTATATTCCCATTACCACCAATTAGTGTAGAGATCTCCAATTTTGTTAATTTCTCTTTCATGTGTTTTTATATAAGTTAATAATTGCTGATATGGCAAATATAGGGAAAGAGGTTGAAATACAACCTACTGAATCTAAACGTTTTTCAGTCAAATATTTTTCTTAAGATTCAGTAGGTTGGATATAAAATAGTTTGGCTAAATTTGTAAGAATTGTGAAATTATTACTAAAGCATGTCTTCTAAAAGAACGATACAACATAATATATTTCTTGTCTGCTTTGCTATGCTCTCTCTTATTGTATTTGAAGGATATAGGCTGGTCAAGGAATATAATACGACCCAAAAGAGCATTCAGGAAAAGATGGATCATCTGCTCATTGGTACCCTTAAAAAGTATGGACAAGAACAATTTATTTCCGAAATGTCTGACCCGACTAATCCGAGCTTTAAAATAAAGCCTTTGGAAGAAGATTCCATACCCCTCGATTTTGTTGCGGCAACTCTCGATACCAATCTTAGTGAGGGACTTGAGTTTCTCATGATAACTTCTGCCATAAAAGATAATCCTAATTTTCTAACATCCTTTACAGACTCATTATTGACTCAGGCTGAAGCTAAGGATATTAGTCAGCTTACTATTTCAATAGAAGGAACTGCTACTGACAAGCAATTATTGACCAGAAAGTTAGAATCCAAAGGTATAGGTAGCTATAGCTTTAGTTGTGAGAGACCCATCGTCATTGATAGCGATAGCCATCTCATCAAGATGTGGGGAAGCACTAATTTAATGGCGGAACAAAAAGGACTGATCTTGCTTCTCTTTATTGTTTTGATCATCACATTGATTATCGGTATCAGCTTCGAAAAGTTAATTCGACAGATAAGGCGTGAGCAGCAATACCAAAAAGTAAATGAACTCTATTTCTTTGGATTGGTACATGACCTCAAAACACCCCTCACCTACACCAAAGCTCTACTAGAGCGTATCCAAATCACTATGGCGGAGACTGACTTAGAGATGGCGACTCAAATCAATGAGGGCAACTTACAGGTGGATCGACTGGTGACTAAAGTAGATGAGTTACTGACAATTCCCAAACTAACCTCTTGTGAGGATAGTGATTTTGAGGAAACCTACCTGATAGATATCATTGAGCGGATAGAGGATGAACTTATCTGTACTTACAGCACTATTTCGCCTTCTTTTGTCGTTCAAATAAATGCGGACAAGAGCTATTGCTTGCCACTAGAGCATACGACTATGCTGCTAAGAATATTGATGGACAACGCGGTTCGTTACTCGGGAGAAAGTCCTAAAGTCGTGATTAATGCTGCTGAGCAAAAAGATAAACTCATTATCACTGTATCAGATAATGGCGAAGGGCTACCAATCCACCAAAAGTCAATCTGCTTTACCGAGAGGACTAATGTACCTCTTACACACGGAGCGATGAAAGGGCATGGTGTAGGACTCGTTACGGCGATACGCATTATGAATGCTCTAGGTGGATGTCTCTTATATGAAAAGACAGATGAGGGTAGCAGATTTACCATTGAGATACCAATAAGAGAATGAAGAAGACAAAAATATTACTAATAGATGACACTCTGTACTTTGGTGCTGAGATCAGTGCACAACTGAAGGACCTGGGTTACGAAATAATGTATATGACCAATGGTGTAGGATTATCTCGTGTACTAGATGAGTTTCGTCCTGATCTTGTCTTTATGGATATTGACCTTGGAATCGGACAGAGTGGTATAGATTTGTGTCGTGAAGTAGTGAAGCTCTATCCTGCCCTTCCTGTGATTTTGATCTCCTCAAGTACAGATGCAAAAACAAGAGAACTAGGTATTCGTGCTGGAGCTCAAGCTTTTGTGGGAAAGCCCCTGACAGCAAACCTCCTCGAAGCATACATCAATCTGCACCTCAATAAAAGGAGGGAAGAGCGTTATCGGGCACCTGAATACTCATACGATGACCTCACAGCCCTTTCCACACTTAAGGTCTCATTCTCAAGGGGATTAATTTTTTACCCTAATGGTGAAGCGATGTCGATAAGCCCAATCCCCACCACTATCCTTAGGATGCTCCTAGATAATATAGGAAAAGAAGTGACCTCAGAACAGTTGATAAATAAGATTTGGGGAGAATACTCGTCCATCAGCTCTACCTCAAGCCTCTACACAGCCATATCGTCACTGCGTAAAGCCCTCACCCCCGATCGGAAGATCAGGCTTCGCACCATTCGTGGCATAGGGTATCGTCTGGATGTGGAAGTGTAACGAGCTAGAGAGTGTTGTGCGATCGCAATCTATCTATTCACTTGGGCGTTAGAGTTTGGTCACAAATTGAAAACGTAATCCAACATCAAGCAGAGCTCGTGTATTGCCATCAGTAACCTCTCTCAAACAAAAGAAAGTTCAAGAAAAACTAAATCAGTAATAACAAAGTGATCTAAGAGTTTGGATCGCTCTACTTATACCTAAATGAATGACGAATTTTCTTTTTTTGTATTAAAGATATTTATAGAATTAACTCATCATCATTTCAAAGTGTTCCTCACCAATCTCTTTAAAAATCAACTCAAAAGACTCCATTAAAACACTTGTATCTTGTCTTATAACATTACTGTAATACATACTATCTGATGGTAGAACGCTATGACTTTCGTCATTAATCTGCGAAATAAATGTTGTTGCTACTACATATTTAGGATCATTTATTTGAAGTGAGTAAATTGAACTCCAAGTTGGATTCCCTTTTCCTTTAGAAATCCCTGTGAAGTTTACGTAACTATCTATGATTCTCCTCATAGTGTTACTTAGCATAATGTTTCTAGCTTCATCAATTCCCGTTTCAGCAGCAAATTTTTTTATTGTATTCCACATGAGAATATAGTCATCTGAAGGAAAAGGCTCAGTAGACTTTTCGATTGTTGTTTCACAGCCATTTATTCGAAATAATTGAAAATGTGTACAATCTTTACACATTGGTCTACGTACAAAAGACACTTCCTTGTAAAAATATAGATTGTGAGTTAAAATAAATACTTGTGCTATAGAGGAGTTTTTGAAGTCGTTCTTGTTACTATCAGCCTTCAAAATTAGACTATGGACTATTGAAGACACAATAAATAAAGACCTACTATCCAAGCTTGAAATTGGATCGTCAATTACAATTATTTTTTTCCTGGTTCCTGCTTCTACATCATCCGTTCCAATACATAGCTGGTGAAAATATAAAAAAGAAATCAAACTTTTTTCTCCTTCACTCATAGTTCTATAAGGATTACCTTCTGAATTTTCTCTTTTTAAACGATATCTTGAGATGCTTGAAATCTCCTCATCACTCTCTTTAAACTCTTCAATCATAAAACTTGTAAACCCAGTACCTTTCAGAATCGAGTTTATATTTTCAACGGCTGTTTTAGTGTTAATAGTCTGTGTTCTTAACATGTTGATTTCTCGTCTTGATTCTTCAATATCCTCACTTATCTCTTTTACTCGTAATTTGCAAAACGATTCAATCCTTTCCGCTTTTTTTTCTTTTATTTCATACTTATCAATATTGTCTTTAACCTCGTTATACATATAGTTCCAGCATTTGTCGGTAAATTCGTTCTGTAAAAGAGTTAAATTTTCCACATCCTGATCGTTTTTCTCAATCTTCTCATTTATCTTTTCAATTGAATCAAAACATTCTTGTGCAGAACTAAGGACTATTTTTTTATTAGGGCTAAACAATTTCTCCCTTATTAATTCAATATTTCCATTAACTATTCCTTCTAACTTAGAGACTACATCTCTCACCTCAATTGCTAGGAAATCAATTGAAGTCATCTGCTCCAATATTTTCTTTATATCTGAATAACATGTAAGGTATTTATTTTCTAATTCCTTGATGTTATTAATCGCTTCAGTATAATTTGAATCAAAAACAAGGTTTAGTTTTCTAATAAATTCTTCTTTTTCCTCGAGCTCTTGTTGGCAAAATGGACATATATTTTCAGATTTCTCTAAGAATTCACGTCCTTTATTTACCCAGCTAGCAATCCCTAACTTGTTTATTAATATAGACAATTCAATATCAGTACCACTTACAATAACTAAGCCTAGAAGTTTATTAAGTTTTTGCTCATAAGCTTCAAACTCCTTTAACTTTTCTTTACTTACTTTATGTTCAATCTTAGTTATTTGTTTTTCAAATAATCGCTGATAATCATTTTGCAGAGATTCGAAGTCCAATATATTAGACGGCATATTTTTTAAACTAACAAGTTCTTTGTAGTGCCGATCTTTGCTTCCTCCGTATTTTAAGTTCATCTTTATGAACCCTTTAAGTTTGTCTCTCTGCTGAAAACAAAGTTTAACAATAATATCCTTCTCATCAGCCATCCCTTTTCTAATTCTTTCTAGTCTAAATTCTACCCCCTGTCTTTGATTCTCCCTCTTCTTTATAAACTCTTCATGTTTTTTTATCTCGCTTTCAACTGAATCGTTTTTCTCATTAAGAGAAAACACTCCATTTAAAGTGTCCTTATCAATAAAGTTTCGCTTTTTAAACTCCTCATCATAGACAAAAATAACTTCATCATTTGGATTAAATCCTACTTGCAGGCAACTAGAAAATTTTTCTGACTGTTCTTCTTTAGGCAATGAGAGATTGTAAATATAACGAGCAATCGTAGATTTACCTGTACCATTAAAGCCAAGAAAAAAGTTCAATTTCTTGATTTCATCAATCGTTACTCCTTCTTTTGAGTAAGATGCAACATCTTTAATTTTTAATTCTGAAATAGCCATAGACCTAAACTAATATGTTAAAATACCGCAAAAAAAGGGAAGCTCAATGCTCAATATTGGGTAATTATCTACCTATTTGATACAACGGTCTCAAACTTTCTTGATGAATTTGGCTAAGACGAGATATTATAGTACTCCCCATTTTTAGACAACTGGTTAGTGTTTTTTCTTTCATTGTTACAAACATACTCATTTTTCTTTCTCTTACATTGATATTATTTATTCTTATGCAGCTACTACTATTCCATACACCATGACTGGCAGTTAATGGTGATACTTTGGTGAGGACTTTCAAAGATGTAAAACTTAATCCACTTCTATATTCCCAGACGTGTTAGGAGAATGTATCAACTTGGTTAAGAAAGATATGCTCTTGCTTTATGCTTCTCCAAAAGCGTTCAATCCAAATATTTTCTTTGTAACGACCTTTACCATCCATACTTATCTTTATTCCTTACTCTTCTAATAGCTCTACCCATTTCATGCTCGTGTACTGCACTCCGTGGTCTGAATTGATAATCTTAGGACAACTATATTGCTCTACACTCATTTACATGGTCAATGCAGTTATTGGCTAAAAGCGTATTAGATCGCCTCCAGTCTATCACTATCCTTAGGATGCTCCTAGATAATATAGGAAAAGAAGTGACCTCAGAACAGTTGATAAATAAGATTTGGGGAGAAAACTCGTCCATCAGCTCTACCTCAAGCCTCTACACAGCCATATCGTCACTGCGTAAAGCCCTCACCCCCGATCGGAAGATCAGGCTTCGCACCATTCGTGGCATAGGCTATCGTCTGGATGTGGAGGTGTAGCGAGCTAGAGAGTGTTGTGCGATCGCAATCTATCTATTTGCTTGGGCTTTAGAGTTTGGTCAAGAATTTTAGGTTCATTCCTGCTACTGCTAACCTTAGTGCATGCACCTTAGAACCTCAACTTCTCAGCATTTTTATAAGCAAATCTGCGAGCATGGCATGTCGCACTTATTCTCTAATATGGAGTGCAATTGAAGGGGTAAGAAAATGATAAGTAGTGCAGAAAAATATGGCTTTATGAAGGGCATAAATTCTTCCTATAGGAAACACTTCTCCTTCTCATAGGAAAAAATTTTTCTTCCTATAGGAAACGTATCTCTTTCCTATGTCTAGCAAAAAACCGTCTCTTGGGTGATGTCAGGGAGATGTTATGCAAGCACTATGATAGCCCCCACGCCTTTTTGTAATCTCCTATTTTATAGTCGTTTAGGCATTTTACTGCTATTTGTTTTTCATAAAAAAGCGACTCCCTATGACGAATCGTTATAGGGGGTCGCTTTTTTATAAGTTTTAGGTTGATTTCACTCGACAAGAGTGTCGAAAGATAGCAAGCAACTGCGTTGCATTCGGCATTCGGACAGAGCCCCCGACATAAAGGATGCTCTCTTTTTCCCTTTGCCTCAGCACTTCGTATCTCGTCCTTCGTTAGAAGTTCTCCTGGTTATCACCTCAGCATAGAGGGGGAAGTGTGAGAAATTGGGTCTCTGGGTAGTGCTTGGTGATATAATCTTCAAGATAATGATGAGTATCCTCAGTGATTTCATCATCTGTCGCTACCCCCTCATTGTAGATAACGGCCGTCACCTCTATATTTCTGCTCTTCAGAGCCTCAAGGCTAAGGAGTGTGTGGTTAATGCTACCTAGCTTGGCGGTCGCTACTAGTATGACAGGATACTTATGCTTAGCTATAAAGTCGATACTAAGCAATTCTCTATTTAACGGCACCATCAGACCGCCTGCACCCTCCAATAAGATGAGTTCGTATTTGTCTTTGAGTACCTCGGTAGAGTGCTCTGCCTGTGAGAGATCCACTGTAGTTCCCTCTAGCTCAGCTGCCATGTGAGGCGAGCAAGGTTTTTTGAATAGTAGTGGGTGAGTCGTATGGTCAATGTCCACAGCTTGAAGAGCTCTACCCTCAATCTGTCGATGCTTTTCGATATCTTCGCTCATCCCGACATTCCCTGTCTGTACTAGTTTCTGTGTAATGACTCTAACACCTTCATCTAAAAGGTGCTTAGAGAGCCATCCTGTGGCAATTGTTTTACCGGCATCGGTATCAATACCGGAGACAAAGTAAACTTGCTTTGTAAATAATGGACGTAGTTTCATAATTATCTAACTGCTGTAACGATTATTGCATCATAGGTAAGTGTAAGGGGGGCACCCTGAGATAGGCTTTGCTCCTCCCTTAACTCCCCTTCTAATCTGAGAAGTGCAGATGGGGTCCACACTTTATCATTCCTCCTAAGGGCATTGGTGCCAGTCTCCTTAAGGTGCCGTAATAGCTCTAATAAGGTACTGAAGGACATGGTTACTTGCTCTTTCTGCATTTCATAGTGCGAAAAGCCGTTCGTCTCCAACGTTTCCCTCAGTTCTTCCTCAGATGGATAAGGCAGGATATAGGGTTGAATGGACTGTATTTCCTTCAGGTTGGATGGTAAGAAAGTACTTAGCACCATTAACCCTTGTGGATTTAGAGCGTTATATGCCTTGTCTATGAATGAAAGAGGGCGTTTCCACCACTGAATGCAGCTACTGGAGGCGATTAAATCGTATGCTGCTCCTCTCCACTCTGCATGCTCTGCGTCAAATGCTTGGAAGGTGTAGGGTAACTGTTTGAGCTTCCGTGCCAGCTCGATCTCTACTTCGGGTGAAAGGTCATTGAATGTGTAATCTATACCATCAGAACCTAATAGAGCTACCATCCTCTGAGAAAAGAGTCCCGTACCACAGCCAACCTCTAATACTTTATGGAGTGGGCGATGCTCTTGCTCAAACATAATGGCTGAGAGCCTACCAACTAGCACATCTGCTATCTGAGTCTGTGGAGTAGCCGCTCGGTCATAGCTAGAGACTGCTTGACCAAACCGCTTTTGTACAAATGCTTTATCTAGCGTCATCTAAAAATTCCTGCCAAGTTGAATACTCCATCATAAAATAATGCCCTACCCCTTCCTTAATATATGTCGGTACGTGGTGCTTTGTCCAGTAGGCGACTTGATTTTTGGGTGGAACTATGAGGTCCTTTTCACTCACTATCGCATTGGTCCATGCTAAATTTGGTGGGGTGTCGTCTGTCATTTGTAACGCCCGTTCATACACGATAGTTAGCTCTTCTCTAAGATCTTCAGTTGACCTTTGTGAAAATGAATTATAGACAGCGAGCAGCTTTTTTCCGCCACACATTCTCCGATTGAAACGTGCCCTACTCTCATCACTCAGACCGTCAAGTGTGCCCTTGAATATATCATACGGGATACCATATTGGTCATGCATAGGCAACGCGGTACCATTCACCGCCACTGCTTTAGTCATCTTAGGTAAGTAAGAAGCTAGTGCATCAGCAGCACACACGCCCATACTCCAGGCCACTAGATAGACCTTATCGTACGCCTTTAACTTCGGTAAGTCATCAGGGTTAAGATCTCGAAAGTCATAAGCAGTCAGGTAATCCCACCCTTCGGGTATCGCTAGGTGTGCGACCACCTCTGGTGTAGTCCCCCACCCTGTGAAATAAATGAGAAGGTTATTATTCCCTTCTTTGCTAATCAGTTTTGTAATCATTTCTTTAGAACGTTTGCGAGCTGCTCTACTTCATCTATTGAGAGAGCAGAAGTAAGTGACAATCTAATGCGTTCATATCCCTCTGGAACAGTTGGCTTCCTAATCGGCCGAACGTAATAACCTTGGCGAGTTAATTCAGCTGCAGCGTTAGTCACGGCTTCCTCTCCTGGAATAATGATTGGTAATATCTGGGAGGCATAGGTGTGCCCCATTCGCTCTGAAAATAGCTTAATCAGAGCTCTCAAATGGACCCTTCTTTCATTCATCCTCCGCTGCTTATTGAAGATAAAGTGACTCCAACTGATATTCATCGGTGGCAGGGCTGTAGAAAAAATCAGAGGTCGTGCCTTAGAGATAAAGAGCTGTCTGAGGACGTTACTTTGAAGACTATAGGCACCGACAGAACCAAGTGCTTTTCCTAAAGTACCCACCAGTATATCAATATCGTCCAGGAGATTTAATTCTGACGCATACCCTAACCCTTCATCGCCCCTAACGCCTACGGCATGTGCTTCATCTAAGTATATATAGACCTGCTGAGGATACTTCCTTTTTAACTGCACGATCTCCTCTAGGGGTGCGAAGTCTCCATCCATACTGAATAGGCTCTCTGTCACCACCCATATTTGATCATAGTCAGCACAGTTTTGCTCTAATATCTGAGAGAGATGACTGACGTCATTGTGTCTGAACCGCTTAAATGGGGCTCCAGAAAGTCGAATCCCATCAATGATGCTAGCGTGAACTAATCGATCTGCTAGAATAAGAGTCCTAGGGAGTGCTAAAACAGGAAGTATTCCGCTATTGGCATGATAACCACTATCCCATATAAGAGCAGAAGGCTTACCATAGGTCTCCGCCAACTCTCTCTCAAAAAGTTCGTACACCTCATCATTGCCAGATAACAAACGAGATGAAGCACTGCTAAGTGGTTCATTGTGGGTCGTTTGTAAAAATTCATCTAGTAGTTCTGGTGCATCAAGAAGCCCTAAATAATCATTACCTGATAGATTTAGGAGTCTTTGGCCCTCTACCTGGACAAACTTTCCGCTACTCTTGGTGGTTGTCAAAGTCCTATAAGTCCCCTCTGCTTTACATTTTTGAAGGGCTTGTTCATAGTTTTTCATTCCGTTATGACTTTCTTGACACCACGAATCAGTTTATCTAGCTCTTTGTCACTAATCGCTAGGAAAGGGGGCATGATGTACACCAATCTGCCAAAAGGTCGAATCCAGATCCCCTCCTCTATGAATTTGGGGATTAATGCTTTCATATCCACTGGTTCCTTCATTTCCACCACTCCAATTGCACCGAGACAGCGTACCTCCTGAACTTTAGGATGAGTTGCTAAAGGAGAGAGCCCCTCTCTTAATTGAGTCTCAATCTCTGGTACGCGTTGTGCCCAGTTGGACGCTAAGAGGAGCTCAACAGAACGCTTGGCTACAGCACAGGCTAATGGGTTACCCATATAAGTAGGCCCATGCATAAAGCATCCTGCTTCTCCACTACAGATCATATCGGCAATCTTCTTGGTGGTGCAGGTAACGGATAGTGTCATATATCCACCAGTCAAGCTCTTTCCCATACAGATAATATCAGGGAGGATTTTGGTGTAGTAGGTCGCCAATAACTTTCCAGTTCGACCAAAGCCTGTTGCAATTTCATCAAAGATCAAGAGGCAATCGTATTCATTGGCCAATTGTCTCAACTGATTAAGATACTCGGGATGATAAAAGTACATTCCCCCTGCACCCTGAACAATAGGCTCCACAATGATCGCAGCAATCTCTTGATGCTTCTCCTTCAGGAGCGACTTCATAGGCTCTATATCGGTAGGATCCCACGCTCCTGAGAAGGGAGACTTAGGCTGTGGCACAAAGTACTGTGCTGGTAGTGTGGGTCCAAAATGAGCGTGCATACTGGTCTGAGGGTCACAAACAGACATAGCATGCCAGGTATCACCATGATAAGAAGAACGAATGGTCGCAAAGCGATTCTTATCTGAACGACCTCTGGACTGCTGATACTGAATAGCCATCTTAAGTGCGACTTCAACAGCCACAGACCCACTATCGGCATAAAAGAGCTGATCAAAACCCTTCGGTAGAATATGCTCTAAGAGTAGCTTACCCAACTCTACGGCTGGTCGATGAGTAAACCCTCCAAACATAATGTGAGATAGATCCTGACTCTGTGTCCTAATCACCTCATTAATTTCAGGCACATTATAGCCATGAAAGGCTGCCCACCATGAGCTCATACCATCTATTAACTCTCGACCATCTTCCAACGTAATCGTGCATCCCTTGGCACTCTTCACAGGATATACCTCTAGTGGATCAATTGTAGAGGTGTATGGATGCCATAGGTGTTCCCTATCCCACTTTAGTAATTCTTCTGTAGTCATCATCTCTCCCAATCAGTTTCTTTCTTTGTATCGTAATCCATTTCCTTAAATAGCACCATATCACGTTCGGTCACAGAGGCAGTGGTCGTCAATAGCCCCCCCGTAATCGCAGAATTGATACCGATATATAGTGCCTTTTTCTGCACCTCTTCAGTCAATTGTGCTCGACCGCCACTGAATCTCAAGAATGCGGTAGGATTGGCCAAACGAAAGATGCAAATGGAGAGTAACACTTCGTCAAAATCCATAGGTATCTCATTGCCCAAAGGAGTCCCAGGTATTGGATGAAGGATATTGATAGGGATGCTCTCTATCTCTAAACTATGAAGATAGAGTGCCAGCTCGGCACGCTGTCTTCTAGACTCACCCATCCCTATAATACCGCCACTACAGCGACGCATGCCGACTTCACTAGCAGCTTGTAGGGTCTCCTCTTTTTGCTTTTGCGTATGTGTACTACATAGGGTAGGAAAGAAACTAGGTGCACTCTCCATATTACAGTGGTAGGTGGTACATCCAGCTTCATAAAGAGCTGCTAAGGTCTCCTTCTTTGCCAAACCGAGAGAAGCACACAAATGCATATTGGGCAATTCCCCTCGGAGTCTCTCATACGTCTCGACATAATCTTCCTCCTCTTTTTTGGTAGGTCGTCTGCCACTAGCCACCAAGCTAAAACGTTTTATCCCCAATTCATAATTATGCTTAGCTAGAGGCAATACTTGCTCAGGCGGTAGGGCATCATATGTCTCACAATGAGTATTAAAATGGCCGCTCTGTGCACACCACTTACAATCCTCACTGCATAAACCACTCTTAACATTGATAATGGAGCAAGTGTCAAATCCATTTCCAGAGAGTTCACGAGTAATTCTATGCGTTACCTCGTATAGCTCTTCTCTTGGTGTTTGCTCTACAATGCTAAGAAGTTCATCAATATCGTTTATTCTGTATCCCCCTATTATTTTATCTGCAATATTCATCCGATAACAAAAAAAGGTGCCCAGACCCTATAGTGGATCTAGGCACCTAATAAATATTAGTGTCTAATTATAAGCATTATTTACATCAAGGACTCTCGTAGGCTTAATCAATAGATACAGAAAATCATCGAGTGAATCTTCCTCTCTCAGAAATTCTTTATCTCTATCACCACCTACAAAGTCGTCGTTGTAAACGTAAGAGAGCATGGTCATCAAGGAGCTAGCTTTAGGTGCTATACGTTCTTGCACATTAGCCTTTAATCGGCCAATGTTAACCACAAGCTTTACGCTATGAAACGCAGCTGCCGCATTACGGCTCCAGCGAACAAAGCGAATACGCTTAGGATTATTATGCCACTCTCTCTGCTTCATTAGTTCTATTCAAATTAAGCCTTGGCAGCGCTGTTATCCTGTCCAGTAACACGGTTAAGCCAACCAAGCATACTGATCATAATAAGCATAGCGATCAAACATACGCCGACAAAGACCATCCATGTCCCAGCAATAGCGATAGAGCTATATAGCTTAGCACCAAAGACGAGCAATAGGTTACCAAGAGCAGTTGCCATCAACCAAGCCCCTTGCATGATACCTTGCATCTTAGGAGGTGCTACCTGAGAAACGAACGACAGACCTAGCGGACTGATACACAACTCTGCAATGGTAAGGATTAGATATACTAAAACCAAAATCCATGGGCTGAGTAGTAAGCCTTGTTCTGCCATAGCAGTACGACCCATTTCCTTAGCTTCGTTAAGTGTAGGAAGATCCATTGAAACAAGAGTCATTACCACATATGCTAATGCAGCAAGTCCCATACCGATAGCAATCTTAGTAGGTGTAGTCACAGCCTTACCTCGCTTTGCAAAGAGTCCAAAGAAACCAACAACAAGTGGAGTCAGGAAGACTACAAAAAATGGATTAGCACTCTGGAACATTTCAGGGTTAAGCTTGAAATTACTGAAGTAATCCAAGTTAATAAAGTCACGAGCAAAATAGGTTAGTGTCAGACCATTTTGGTGGAATGAGAACCAGAAGAAGATCACAACAGCAAACACTGCAAATAGAGCAATCAGTCTCTGACGAACTTCCTCTGCAGGCATATCTTGCACTACATTAGAGTTATCACCATTATTATTATTTGTAACGGCAGTATCAATTGGATTAGGGAATTTCTTCTTATTGGTAATAAAAATAACCAATGATATAAGCATTGCAAATACAGCGATTGCAAATGAATAGTGGAAACCTGTATTAAATAGATTTAGATATTCCCTAGCAAATTGTGTCAACCCTTCAGTTGCTACAGAACCAGATAGAGATACTTCACTTGCAAGGCGAGAGAAGATTTCAGACTGACTCGCACTCATACTCTCACCATTTAGATGCATGTGGCATAATTCAGGCAAATCAGCATTGTATGCAAAATCATGAATTCTTAACCACCAGCTACGAATGGCTGGAGCAATCCATGGTGCAATCACAGCACCTACGTTAATGAACATGTAGAAGATGGAAAAACCAGCATCACGTGCTTCGTTAGAATATCCTCCACGGTCATACATCTGCCCTACAAGAGCCTGTAGATTTCCCTTGAAGAAACCATTACCAAGAGCAATAACAAACAATCCAAGGCATGTAAATACCAATAAGAGTGTCCTGTTTGATGCTGTAACTTCTGTAGGAATCGCAAGAAGCACATAACCTACCGCCATCATGATAAGCCCTATCATAATAGTACCCTTAAAGTTATTGGTCCTATCTGCTACGATACCACCAATCATCGCTAGAGCATAGATACTGAAATAGAAAACACTATAAATCAGACCTGCTTCGGTTTCACTCAGACCAAACTTTGCACTCAAGAAGAGCACAAGGATAGCCATCATCGTGTAGAAGCCAAATCGCTCGCCCATATTTGATAAGGCGGCCATGATCAAGCCTTTCGGGTGTTTCACCTTTTCTTTTGTTGCCATAAAAACATTAAGTTTTAAATCATTATTTAGTTATACATTAATTAGAATAATCATCTTTATTTCCCTCTCTCCCGATAATGCTATTCATCATTCCTCACACGTTTAATAGCTCCAGTACTGCTATAAAACTCTATGAAAGTAGTCGGTGTCTTCGATGTAAAAAGTGAAGATTCAAGTACCTCAAGAGTTCCGAGCTGAGCTACAGCCATCTTCGTAGAAGTGATAACATTACCTTGCCAAATCAAAGACGCTTGCACTAATCCAGGCACTCTGAATACAATCCCATTCCGGAGATGTCTCTCAAGCTTCTTCTGCTCCTTTTCATCGAGCTCTGGAGCTTGCTCGTCAATTTTAATATCAAGATAGATCGGTTCTCCCCTAAGATCATCAGCTGGCAATAGTCCGTCGTGCTCACTAAATCTGAAGACAACAAACTTTCCTTCCTGCGAGATATCAACCTCACTGATGACTTTTTCAATAGCCGTGATTTCTCTTTTGCCAATAAAGTGCTCTGCCAAAACCCTCTCAGCTTCATCCAATCGATTTATGGCCAGCTCCATTCCTTTTCCATCCGTAAATGGCTGCTCACTCTGGCCACTAATGATGCTGGTACGACTCTCTCTTAATCGATAGATCTCATTAGCTGCAATTTCTGCCTTTTTGGCTATTGTGGTTGCTTGAATATACTCAGGTGGTAGGACGCCCAACTCACCTACCCTATTCTCGGGATCGGGATGAGTAATCTTATCCTCTGGAAAAGGCTCAACCTCTGCCTCTGGAGAGTTAATTCCCAGAAGTAATCCATCTGGGCTCAAAGTAACGTTAGTGGCATCATGCCTCCGTCCAAACTTCACAGAGAAACGTAACTGCTCATCTGGAACACCATAAGAACCCACTCTTACACCTTTCAACTTATATCTCATGCTGGGTTTGAGTATCGCATTGTTCACCCCAAGATAGCGCTGAGCATATAAAGCCAAATCGCCTGGCGACTCGTCTATGGCATCAAAACTAACTTGAATATAGATCTTAGTAATAGGCAAAGCATATACGACGCTATTATCAGGCATTAGGTGTACATTATACACTTCCGCTTTCTGTGCTTTCAATGGCAGTAAAGCCATAACGGCACAAAGCAATAACCCAATGGTAGGTCTTAGTAAAGAATCGTATTTAACAAAATTATCCAAAAAAAATCTTCCGCTGTTATTCATATCATCATCCCCAAAATTAGGCACACTCATGCAGAGATACCCACAAATCTAATTAAAAAAGTGCAAAGCTTTACCATACACCAATAAATAGATATAATTTTTTCATTTATTCATCTTCTTATATTTCCTGAAATGAATAAAACAAAGCTGAATTGAATAGATATTAATTGACATTTAATGTGAACTATGTTGATTGTCAATTATTTTTTTCTTACATTTGTAGTCATTAGTAGGTGTTGTATGACAATATTTTATATCTACTTTTGATAACCTCCCACAAGGAACTAAGAGAACATAATTACTAATATTATCGACATTAAATCAAGATGACAAAAAAAATTAAACTTTGGCTTGGAGCCTTTCTTGTAGCACTATTTGCTACAAGCTCAATGGCTTACGCACAGGAAGCTGGCCAACAAGTGCCTCCACTTCCTATCGATCCAGCTGTTCGTGTAGGCAAACTACCTAACGGACTAACCTACATTATTCGCCATAATGAGCAACCAAAGGGACGTGCCAATTTCTATATTGCACAGAAAGTTGGCTCTATGCAGGAGGAGGATAGCCAATCAGGTCTTGCCCACTTCCTAGAACACATGGCCTTTAATGGGACTAAAAACTATGAAGGCAAAGAACTAATCAACTACCTAGAAAGCATCGGTGTTAAGTTTGGTGCTGAGCTAAATGCTTATACCTCATTTGATGAAACCATGTACACCATAAAGGATGCTCCTGTATCTAATGGTAATGGAGTTGTGGACTCATGCTTACTTATCCTTCGTGACTGGAGTGATGGTATCGCTCTGCTTGATGAAGAGATAGATAATGAGCGTGGTGTCATTGAAAATGAGTGGCGTCAAGGTGATTCTGGTAGCATGAGAGCATTCACCAAACTACTCAAAGAGATGTTCCCAGGACTTAACTATGGTAAACGCTTACCAATCGGTAGCATGGACGTAGTGAGAAACTTCACATACAAAGAAATCCGTGATTACTACCACAAGTGGTACCGCCCAGACCTACAAGGTCTAATCATTGTTGGGGATATCGATGTTGATTACGTCGAAAATAAGATCAAGAGCCTATACGCTGATGTACCTGCTCCAGTTAATCCAGCAGAGCGTGTGTACGAAGAGATTCCAGATCGCGAGGCTCCATTGAGCATCATCGTTACTGATCCAGAACTTCAGGGGACTCAAATCAGCTTTAGCTTCTCAAGTGATGCTATGCCACGTGAGCTCAAAGCCTCAGCAATGGGTCTTACCATGGACTATATCTATAATGCTATCAGCCAAATGTTCGATGGCAGAATCCAAGAAATTACGCAGAAGCCAGATGCACCTTTCGTTCAAGCGTACTTAAGTACAGGACCACTATTCGGCCTAACTCAGACAGAAGATGCCTTTGACTTTGGTGCTATCGCACATGAAGGACGTTACGAAGAGGCTCTTAATGCACTTGTTGCTGAAATGAAGAGAGTACGTGACTACGGTTTTACTGCTGCAGAATATGATCGTACACGCACTGAGATTCTAAACACTTATGAAAATAAGATGACCAGTAAGGATAATATTACCAATACTCAATACGCTATGGAGTATGGTAATTACTTTACTTCTGGTGGTTATATTCCAGGTATAGACATGGAGTATGCTGTACTTAGTCAGGTTGCACCAAGCATCACTATTGAAGCTATTAACCAATTGATTAGCCAGGCTCTTTCTTCTAAGAACTTTGTCATCTACCTAATGGGTGTTGAGAAAGAAGGTTTAGAGTATCCAACAAGCGAAGAACTACTAGCGAAGTACAACCAAGCTCTAGAACAAGAAGTAGAGCCTTATGTAGATGAATTTGCTGGTCTTGAACTTATGTCTGAGGATGCTCTTCCAGAACCTGGAGAGACCCTTTCAATCGAAAAAGATTTACAATTTGGTGTAACTCGTCTGGCTCTTTCTAATGGAGCTACCGTATATCTACTCCCTACTACATATAAGAAGAATGATATTCGCCTAACAGCACGTAGCTATGGTGGTTACAACCTATCTGATATCCCTACAATAGATAAAAAAGCTATCAGTAACGGATTTGCTACCGTCGGTGGTGTTGCTGATTATGATGAGACTGCTCTTAATAAAGTGCTTGCTGGTAAGACAGTATCTGTAAATACATCTGTCTCTGAATTCGGTGAACGTATTAGTGCAAGTAGCTCGGACAAGGATGTCGAAACCATGTTCCAGCTGATGTACCTTAACATGACAGATAATCGTAAGGATGACGCAGCGTTCTCTGCTAACGTTCAGAAGATGAAAGCAATGCTTGAGGCTGCAAAGAGTAACCCTCTTGCAACAGTCCTACAGGACTCTATCCCTCAACTACTTTACCCTAATGATGAGCTGAGAAAAGCTATTACTCCTGAAGATCTTGCTAACATCAACTATGACAACGTCTTTAGAGCTAACAACGAACGTTTTGCAGATGCATCAGACTTTACCTTCTTTATCGTAGGTAGCTTTGATATTGATTCTATCACTCCATTAGTAGAGCGTTATATTGGTGGTCTTCCTTCTACTTACAGCAAGGAGCCAGATAATAGTAATATGGCGAAGAAAATCAGTAGGTCTGGTGAAATGAAGCATTTTACCTTTGACGCTGATACCCCTACAGCATTTGTACTAGATATTTTAGTGAAGGATGGTGAATACACATTGGAAAGAGACCTTAAGATGTCTATCCTTTCAGATGTGCTAAGCCAACAATACTTCAAGAGTATTCGTGAAGAAGAAGGTGGTACTTACGGAGTAGGTACTCAAGGTAGTGTAAATATTGCTCCAAGGGGCGAAGAAACACTATTGATCAATTTCAAAACGGATCCAAACTCTACAGACAAGCTGAATAATAAGATCAAAGAAGAACTTAAAAAGGTTGCAGCTGGTGAAATTGACATCACTGAGTATTTCAATAAGACCATTCTTAACTACGAAAAGAAACATGCTCAAAACCTTGAAGAAAATTACTACTGGAGTGGCGTGATTGTAGATAAATATTTCTACGATAATGACTTCCACACTGATTACCTAAAGGTTCTTAAGAGCATTACTATTAAGGATATTCAAGATTATCTTGGTGAACTCCTTGAGAATGGTAAATATCTAGAAATGGTGGCTAAGACCAATAAAACTGAAGACTAAAATCAGTAGAATCTGATTATAGTTACATCCTTTAGTAAGGATAATAATAAGCGAGGCATGGATCATCAGTATCTATGCCTCGCCTTTTTATACAACCAGGACTATGAAGTATCGTCAAGGTTGCAAGGGTTAGTAATCACGCATTAATTGCCATGCTTGTAAACAATAAGCGATACTGCTGATAGTTTAAATTAAATAGGTAGTGTCCCCAAAAGTGTGTACGGCAGAATGCGTCTCTGAAAAGCAAACCTACATATTTTTTCGCTTTGTTTTCCATAAACATTAAAGATAGACCAATAAAGAATTAAGGCAAGGCTGTCGTAGCACCGCGGAGACACCGCCTTGCCGTATTCTTTTAGGTTGATATCTTTGTGTTGGAAAATAAAGCACATTGTTGTTATTTACTTTTCATTGTTCTTCCTAAGTCCAAGAGTTAGATCTCCTATTCTTTTCTTCAGATAGTTTGCATTGATTGCAATACTACCTATCAAGTGTAGAGCGGATTCTACGCTAGGTAATGCACATTTATATCGAGCCCCTTTCTTTACCTGTCTATTGAAGCGTTCTATCCAGTTAGTACTATGAATGTACTTGCGAACACTGACGTCGTATTTTAGGTATGTGAAGTAATACTCTATCCTCTGACCGTTAGCTATTTTTGTGAGAAAAGGATAGCTCTTACGCCATCTGAACGCAAAGTTTTTAAAGCTCTCTAGGCCATCTAAAGGTGAGCTTCTTGAGCCGTCTTTACTAAAGACCTCCTGTAGATCACTTGCGATGGCTGACTTATCTCGAGGGCGTATCTTTCGAGTTATTTCTCGCTGTAGATGCACCGTGCAGAGCTGGACTTCCACTTCTGTAAAGTGCTCACGTGCAACCTCTTCAATGTTATTCAACCCGTCTGAAATGATTAGTCCTACCTCTTCGAGTCCTCGGCTTTTTAGATCCTCAAAAAACTCGCCCCAGATGCCGCTTCCCTCTGTTGGATTATTATAGACACCCACGATGTCTCGACGTCCTTCGCTATCTAAACTCATCACTACAAAAAATGCCTCCTTGCTCACACTTTCTCCTCTCCGTACAGGAAGATATGTAGCATCGATAACAAGTGCCTCTAAAGTCCTCGGTAGACGTCTTTGACGCCACTCTTCTACTGCTTCTTGGGTCGATAAGGAGAGACGATTGATTTGACTCGTACTATAACGTTTACCATACAAACGCTCGAATACTCCAGAGATATCCTCCATCGTATTACCGCAGCTATATAGATAACCTGCTAGTTCTCCCATCTCTTTCTCTTGATCTTTGAGAACGCCTAAAATCAAGGGCATGAAGCCCTGCTGTCGAGTTCGGGGTACTCGTAATTCTAGCATATTACCACTCGCAAAGATGCGACGGGGGCGGTATCCATTGCTCACATCGCCACTATCTTCTTTATACAGTTCCCTCTCCCCTTGCATCGCTATTTCGATGATTAACTCCATTAAACGACCAACTCCATTTGGCTCTGTCATCACGTTTGATAGAATTTCCTTAAATTGCATTTGTGTAAGTCTCATCTTCTTGTTTATCTTTTGTTTTTAACTTTTCAAAGATAACATTCTTGGGACTTACACACTTTTTGGGGACAGTATCATTAAATAAAAAACCTCTAGGAAAGAAGATGAAAAAGCGTACGAATAAAAATACGTATCCAAAACATTCCTCAAAAAAATTGCAATCATGCTCGCTCTATAGAATACCCTCCAGTAGTAAAGCAGCCCTCTAATATACTCTAGGCCCAAAGAAAGAATCCATAACAAAGATTATAAGATAAAATAACAGATAAGCACTCGTAAAATAATATTTGATAAAAAATAAAGCTAAATAATTTTCTTATATGTTTGTTTTTTTATAACTTTGCAAAACATGAATAAAAAGTCATTGCTAATAAGCAATGCTCATCATTAAATACTCTAATTTACTAACTTATATAGTGTAATATTTCATCATCGATATTACCTATGATTTGAAATCTTGCTTGGACATCCTGATTCCAGTGGGTTCAAAATGATTTCAAGGACCATACACATTGAGCTATGTTTACAAAAAGAAAACTGGCTATTAACACATTGATGTTAATCATCATGACTTTGGTTGGACAAAGCAGTTGCTTATTGCATGCACAGTCACCGAGCAAAGTCGTCATAATCCGTGATATTTATACACAAGATCCTATACCACAGGCCATTGTTTCTATAGGGAAGACTCGCTATAGCTCTGACGATAAGGGTAAGGTACTTCTGGATTTCTCTCGTGGTAACGAAATCGAGATAACCCATGTATCGTATGAGAGCCGAAAGATTAAGTCAATAGAACTGAAAGGTCAATCAACACCCAAGCAAATCTTCATCGACTTGTATCCCAAGAGCGAAACACTAAGCGAGGTTATCGTTACAAGTAAAAAAAATAGAAAAGTCTTAGCCATCAGCGAAAATCTATCTACTGAAGAGATCTCCAGTAATCTAGGTAATTCCTTGGCAGAAGCTATATCAAAGATAAAAGGAGTATCAATCCTTTCCACTGGACCCAATGCGTCCAAGCCGGTGATACACGGAATGCATAGCAATCGCGTGATGATTGTGAATAATGGGATACGACATGTTGGTCAAAACTGGGGAATAGAGCAAACACCAGAATTAGACTTCAGCATGGCAGGAAATGTCAGAGTGATTAAGGGTGCAGAAGTCGTCAAACATGGCTCTGGTGCTTTAGGTGGAGTGGTAGAGGTTGATGTGCCTCAGCTCCATTATCGGGAAGCCCCTATCGGTGGTAACTTAAGCACCTCATACGCTACTAATGGACGCTCCGTATTAGGGAAGGTTTCACTTCACGGAAGCATTAGTAATCACTGGGCATGGGAGCTTCAGACAGCTCTACAAAACACTGGAGATAAGCATACTGCAGATTATTTACTTAATAATACAGGTAGTAGAGTCATTAGTGGTACTGCACACATTGGTTACCAAAGCAAACGACTCTTCTCGGATCTGCTATTCTCATACTTTGATAATAAAGATGGTGGAATGTTGGCTTGGCAGATCGGTTCGGAATCACTCTTCCAAGAGCGTCTGAAAATAGGCCGTCCATCGCTAATATATCCCTTCACTAGAGATATCACCTATCCATACTCTCACATCAAGCACTTTCTGGCGACTCTGAAGAGTAGCTATATGCTCACGCCATCACAAAAGTTGATGCTAAACTTATCTCACCAAGTAAATATCCACAAAGACTATCAGAATCGCCGAAACTATAGGTCGTACGTCCCTGAGTTTAGCATGTTACTGAAGACTTCCGATGCACTCCTCACTTGGGATAACTACAACCTGTGGGGTAGCAGAATTGAGCTAGGTGCCGAACTTCAATTTTCGAGAAATGATAACCCTGAAGATACAGGGGTCACCCCTATGATTCCTAACTATGTAGAGTTCGTAACAAGTCTATTCGGATGGCAAAAAAAGCAGTGGAATAAGGTAACCATGGACTGGGGCATTCGCTGGGAAAATTATTTTAATTCAGCGGCTGGGTACGATTTTGCTGGTGATTACTATGATGGTGTCATTAAGCATAACTTACTCGGGGGGCAGATGGGTATATCCTATAAGCTTAGTGACCTCTTCTCCATCGTATCTGACATATCCATTCTACAAAGATCACCACACGTTTATGAGCGATATAGCTTAGGAGTGGATAAGGCTTCTGGTGTCTTCTCTAAGGGAAAACACGACTTAAAGCCTGAAACAGGATACAAATGGGTACTCTCTATAGAAGGGAATACAGATAAGTTGAGATGGTCTGTAGAGGGATTTCTACAGTATGTTGATGGTTACATATATCAAGCGACCAATAGAAAGAGATTCACAACACAAGCAGGTACATTCCCTATCTTTGATTACCGACAAGAAAATTCACTATTCAGAGGCATTGACGCTAAGTTTGGCTGGGATATTCTCGGAAAGAAACTTTATTATGGAGCCCAATGCGGTGTGACCGTAGGCGTTACCAAGTCCAAGTTATATGTCCCTAACGTGGCACCACTACGTTTCCGCCAATGGATCCAATCAGAGCAACATCTAAATGTTGGTGACGGGTTGACTCTCTCGGCAGATCTAGAGCATATCTATTGTGCTAAACAGCACAACTTTTCACCAGAAATGGATTTAGTGGACTTTACACCACCTGCATACCATCTTGTCAATATGTCCCTTTGTGGGACATACCAACTCCCAAAGAAGCAAACGTTGGCACTTCAGGTCACTGCTGAAAACCTGCTTAACAAACTATACAAAGATTATACAAATAGATTTAGATACTATTTTCACGACCTTGGTCGTAATGTCAAATTGCGATTAACATGGTCATTTTAATTCATTTAATAAATACCATTTATGAAATCATTTTTTAAAACAAACCTATGGTACATCGCTGCAACAATCATCGTAGCCCTTGTACTTGCTTCATGCGGTCAGAAAAATAATGACCCACTGAAACCAACCCCTCCAAAAGAACAGACCGAGAATAAGCTTCACGAAGATCCATACAAGGCTGAATTTATTCTCCAAGAATGCCATACCCATGGACCTACAACATGGCACGGGAATGGTAACATGGAAGAAACTAAGTTCTTCACAACTTCTCAGAAAATAACTTATGTCCTTGATAAGGAACACGGTTGGGGACCTGCTGAGGATAGCCCTAAAAGCTTTAAAGTTAAATGCGGTACAGACTTCCATAAAGATATACCAGAACAACCATCAAGTCCATTTTATACACTTGTCATCAAGTACTATAATAAGGCTGGTGAAGAAATTACTAACCAATTCCTAACCAATGGACAGGAGAAAATCCATCAGCACTTCTTCATTCCACAGGCTAAAAGTGTCAGAGAATGGACAGCTGAAGGAACTGGTGAAGCTCTAAAAATCCCTAAGGATAAAGATGGTGCACTAGATATCATGCAATATATCTACTTGGATACTGATCCTTGGAATGGTAGTTGGGCTAATAAGGAGCCAGAAGATATTAAACTGATTGGTGAAAAAGATCCAAGAGGATTTAAGGGTGTTTTAAGATTTAATAACTTCGAGGATGTAAAAGAGCTAGCAGGCAAGTTCTACGAACTTGATGTAGAAATCGCTCTTATGCACTCAAGAACAAGTAAGTTTGACCCTAAGAAAACTCTTTCAAAGACAGAGACTCCATCTCCAGCAAAAGCACCAAGTAAGGAGCAAAGAGGTACTGACTTCTGGGATTTGAATACTAATGTTCACTTCATTGTATACTGTAGCCCTGACGAGACTCTTGAAACTTCTGTGTATAATGAAGAAGATGAGGAGATAGCACCAAAATTTGACCAACTTGAAGACGATGCTGAAAAAGATTTCATTAAACGTATGGCAAAGGCTTGGGAAATCACTCTTGATCAAGCTACATATGATGCATTCTATTGCCTATGGGGAACTTCTGCTGGTCACGTAGATCCTAATATCTAATGTAATAAATTGTATTCATTAACTAAATAGTTAAGCCCCACAACCTGTGATTAGTTGTGGGGCTTTTTCTTTACCTAGATTACCTGTAAATACTATGTCATTTGAAAAAACTTAAAGCTCCGTTGTAAATCAAATAAATATAAAGCTATAAAGTATTGGTATAAAGAGGGTAATAAAAAGTATCAAACGCCATACCATTATATCTATTTTGGAAAATTAATAGCTGGAAAAATTTTAGTTATATAAAAGAGAAAAGCTTCTCATATCAAAAATATTTTTTTCGTATGAGAAGAAGAAATGTTTCATATATGAAGAATCTCGCCTCAGTATCTTCATGTGTCTTCTTCTAAAAAATACTATTCATTTGATCCCCTATAATGCACCTAACAAAGAGTATCAGATTAAGGCAACAAAACTAGTAGAAATAAGTTATATAGATACCGAAAGGCTATTCTTATACCTAACTCATGACTATAAAGTAGGGCTATCTGGATTAGTGACGCAAAATGATTATCTTTGTATATAAGTAACATTTTTAAAATTTTGGAGGATTATAAGTGATGAATAAGCTAACAATAGCCCTTGTGGCACACGATTATAGAAAAGTAGATATGGTGGAGTGGGCTCTTCATAATGTTCAATTTCTGAGTAAACATAATATTGTTTGCACAGGAACAACAGGTGCTATGATACAGCGTGCCTTCAAATCTCGGGGATATGACATTGATATTGATTGTAAAAATAGCGGTCCTCTCGGTGGAGATGCTGAGATTGCAGCCATGGTAGTACGTCAGGAGGTTAATTTGGCCATATTCCTTATGGATGACCTCAATGCACTACCTCACGAAGCAGACATACATATGTTGCTTCGTCAATGCCGTATTCATAATGTGCCCATCGCTTGCAATAGGTATAGTGCCGACCTTATGGTTACTAGCTCTATGTGGGAGGAGGACTATGTGCCTACACCTCCGCAATATATCAAATTTGATAGAGAAGAGTTTGAGAAATCCATGAAGCAATACGAGGACGATAAGGCTTAAATTTCAACTTATATGCGAAAGCTAATATCTCTACTTTTTATAACACTATTCTTCACAACTGCTTCTAAGGCCCAAGAAGCCGACAGCTTACGTCACCATACATGGTCTCAAGAGCGACCCACGTGGGTGGATCGAACTCCACTAGAAACAGCTGTGGGAGTTATGATCCCGATAGTAGCTTTTGATCTAGTCCATTTAAAGCAAGACCATGCTGTTAGGAGCATCCGCCAGCAATACATACCCTCATACCATAATAGGCTTGACGACTTTGTGACACCCGTTCCGCTACTTGCTGTATGGGGAATGAGGCTTGCAGGCATTGAAGGACGCAGCAACAGTCATTTAGAAGCACTCTCAGCTCAGGGACTATCTGTAGGACTTTCTACAGGGATAGCATTCGCTGGCAAAGAGTTAATCAAGCGACATAGACCTCAGGATAATTCTGATGATTATGCTTTTCCTTCGGCTCATACTGCCACAGCCTTTACATTTGCTACTATTCTTGACGCAGAGTATGGTGCAGAATACCCATGGATATCAGCCATCGGATATACACTGGCCAGCGGTGTAGGGATAGCTCGTGTGGCTAATGATAGGCATTGGGCTACAGATGTAGTTACTGGGGCTGGGGTAGGCGTTTTTTCAGCTTATGTAGGTTATTTGATAAATGACTTGATATGGGGTAGGGGCTTAGAACGTTTTGAACTAGATTATTATAGAGAGGATTGGCAATCGCCATACTTCCTTACGGTCCAAAAGGGCTTTAACTCCCTCTTATCAAAGACCTCTGGATATGAGGCTTCTGGACTGGGTAATACCATAGGTATAATGGCTAGAGTCCCGCTATACAAGCGATTAGGTGTCCGTCTATCAGGAGATATACACACGAGTAATAACGACCTTCAGCCCAGAGAGTATCTTCATGGATATTCTGTAATGGTTGGAGCCGATTTTATGCAAGGCTTTTGGGGTGGACGACTATGGTTGGATGGTAACTTATCCATCGGTTACCTTTCTGAAATAAGACTATCAGAAGGATTGAAGAGTAGAAGTAACTCCATCCCTTTCGTATCTCCTGGTGCTGTCGGTAGAGTCGGGATTGGGGCTACACTACTAACGGCTAATCACTTCGCAGTACAGCTAAGTAGTGGCTATAATTACGCACCCGTGTCACGCTCTTATAGCCGTACAAACAAAAGGGGGTTGAGTGGGATTGATTTTGGATTAGGGATGACTTACGTAATTCATTGATAAGTATAGGATGGCTAGTAAAGTATCAGAAACGCCAATGATGGCTCAGTATAAAAAGTTTAAGAAAACGTACCCTGATGCTATTTTGCTCTTCAGGGTAGGGGACTTTTACGAGACATTCGGTGAAGATGCTATCAAAGCATCCAACTTATTGGGCATCACCCTTACTAAGAGATCCAATGGAGGGGCTAGTAATGTACCACTTGCAGGCTTTCCTCACCATGCTCTTGACACCTACCTACCTAAGCTTGTAAGGCAGGGCAAGAGAGTGGCTATCTGCGATCAGATAGAAGATCCTAAGCTCACAAAGAAATTAGTGAAGCGTGCAGTTACGGAGGTGGTGACTCCAGGACTGACGATGGATGACAATGTACTTGAGGCTAATGCTAATAACTTCCTAGCAGCAATAGTATTAGGTGGGGGCAAAGCGGGTGTAAGTTTGCTGGACCTTTCAACGGGAGAGTTTGCGACAAGCGAAGGAACGGTTAGCGATATAGATAAGTTGATCACTAACTTTCAGCCAAAAGAGGTCCTTATAAAGCGGGGCACCGAAATAGAGATACAGCAGCGTTTTGGTGATAAGCTAAATCTCTTTCCCCTAGAGGACTGGGTCTTCACTGAGGATTATGGTAAGGAACGACTGATTAAGCATTTTGAGGTACATCATCTTAAGGGCTTTGGTATAGACCGAAATCCTCTCTCCATTATCTCCGCTGGGGCTATCCTTTATTATCTGGAAGCGACCCACCACTCTGAGATAAAGCACATCACAGCCTTGAGGAAGATAGAGGAGAATAAGTATGTACAGCTAGATCGCTTCACTCTCCGTAATCTGGAGATCCTTCAACCTCTCTCAGAAGAAGGTGTCACCCTGATTAACATCATGGATGATACACTCACCCCTATGGGTGGTCGACTATTGAAGCGGTGGATGGTCTTTCCATTACTAGATGCCAATGAGATCAAAAAGCGTCAATCTGCTGTAAAGACTTTTCTGGCACAAAAAGACTTACGAATAAACCTCAGAGAGTTACTAAGCGAAGTAGGGGATATGGAGCGATTGGCAAGTAAGGTCGCAGTCAATCGTATCAATCCTCGTGAGCTAAGACAAGTAGCACTAGGACTAAGGGCTATTCATCCTATTATGCAAATGCTACTCTCTGCCGAAGAGAATGACGTGAAAGAGCTAGGGCTAGCCCTAGACCCATGCGAGGAGTTGGCGGAGAAGATTGAGAAGAGCATTGACGAAGATACTCCTATCCAACTGGGTAAGGGGAAAGTAATTGCTAAGGGTGTTAATAGTAAATTAGACGAACTGCGTGAAATAGTAGGAGGGGGAAAGGAATACCTCGTACAGTTGAGGAATAGAGAAAGTGAAGCCACAGGGATTCCTAGCCTAAAAATAGCATTCAATAATGTTTTTGGATACTACATCGAGGTCACCAATGCACATAAGGACAAAGTCCCTGAAGAATGGATTCGGAAGCAGACACTCGTCTCTGCAGAGCGATACATCACTCCTGAACTTAAGGAATATGAGCAGAAGATACTAGGGGCTGAGGAGAAGATACAAGTCCTCGAGAACGAACTATACCAGCAGTTGATGGCATTTGTTCTAACCTATATCACGGTACTCCAGAGTAATGCCTCGAAGCTTTCGGAGATAGATGTTCTGCTTAGCTTTGCTACAACAGCAGAGAATTACTCCTATAAGTGTCCTACTGTAGATAATAGTGATATCATAGATATCAAGGATGGCCGTCACCCAGTGATAGAGAAGTTGATGCCTCCAGGCGAACAGTACATACCTAACGATACTTACTTAGATACCAAGGAGCAGCAGATCATCGTCATCACAGGACCAAATATGAGTGGTAAGTCAGCTTTGCTTAGGCAGACCGCACTCATCACCCTCCTAGCTCAGATAGGGAGTTTTGTACCTGCAACATCAGCTCGTATAGGCATTGTAGATCGAATATTTACGAGAGTAGGGGCTACGGATAATATCTCGAGAGGAGAGAGTACTTTCATGGTAGAGATGACAGAATCAGCTGCTATCCTAAATGGCTTGACTGGTAAGAGTCTGATCCTTATAGACGAACTCGGGCGTGGTACTAGCACGTACGATGGTATCTCCATCGCTAGAGCTATTGTAGAGTATCTTCATGAACATCCTGTAGGAAAGGCGAAGACCCTTTTTGCTACGCACTACCACGAACTTAATGAATTGGAAGGGCTCTATCCAAGGGTAAAAAACTATAACGTATCAGTTAATGAATGTGACGGGAAAGTGATATTCCTAAGAAAACTGGTCCGTGGAGGCAGTGAACATAGCTTTGGTATCCACGTAGCTAAATTAGCTGGTATGCCGAAGGAGATTATAGATAGGGCTGAGAACATACTTAGTGAGTTGGAAAGCCAAAGGGTAAGGATAGAAACTTCAGAGGTGGAAAATCAACCATCACAGAAAAAGAAAGAAGGACCGATGCAACTCAGTTTCTTTCAGCTTGATGACCCTTTGCTATCAGAGGTAAGAGAAGAGATTCTTGGACTAGACATCAATGGACTGACACCATTAGAAGCATTAAATAAACTGAATAGTATTAAAAGGCTTTTGACTGGAGGGAAAGATGAATAATAAATATGCTGAAAGAGCTAACTATATTAGAGATAAAGGGCTATGAGTAAAAATGATTCCCTAATGGCAATGGTTCCAGAACCTATCCGTGATGGAATGGTACGCTTTGATGAGATTTTTTATGAATCTCTCAATAGTGTCTCTCCTACATTAAAGAAAGCTATTGACTTACTAAAAAGAGGAGAAGGCAAGAGGATTCGTCCCCTACTATTAATGCTTGTGGGTGGATCATTTGCCCCAATAACAGACCAACTCATCAATGGTAGTGTATTTATAGAGATGTTTCATATCTCTACACTTATTCACGATGATGTGGTGGACGAAAGTTATCTTCGCCGTGGGGTGCCCTCTATGAATGCTATATTTGGCAATCGTAAGGCCATTCTTATCGGTGATTACGTCTTATCCTCTGCGATGATCCAAGCGATGATGACCAATAACAAAGAGGTTGTGACTCAATTGATATCGCTCGGCAAATTACTATCAGAAGGGGAGATATTCCAAATGGATGTCGCTGAATTGGGTAATTTTTCTGAGGAAAATTACTATAAAATAGTACGGCGTAAGACCTCATCTCTCATCAAAGCAAGTATGCAGATTGGGGCTTCTCTATCCGGAGTAGAAGACGAAGAGACGAAGGAGAGCATCGGAGAAGCTGGCGAATTACTAGGTATAGCTTTTCAGATCAGGGATGATATATTCGACTTTCTACCTACTAAAAATCTTGGGAAGCCTGCGGGTCAGGACGTGATGGAGCATAAAGTAACCTTGCCATTAATTTATGCACTTAGTGACAATGATAGTGAGGCGGAGAAAGTGAAAAAATTACTTCGCCACAGAGATCTAAAAAGCAAAGAGATTAATTATATCATTGACTTCACGATACGAAAAGGGGGAATAGAGTATGCCGAAAGGATAATGAAGGAAAAAATTGATGCGGCTAAAGAAATACTCACAAAGGTTATACCTGATGGGGAGAATAAAGTTGCGATGTTACAGATAGCCGACTACATTGGGTATAGAAAAAAATAAAGACATAGGAGAATAATTAGATTTTTGACAAAATATATATTTAAAATTAACAAGGTATGAAAAGATTGGTACTCATTAGACACGGTCAGAGTCAGTGGAATTTAGAGAATAGATTTACAGGCTGGACTGATGTGGATTTAACAGAACAAGGCAAAAACGAAGCCATCAAAGCAGGTCAGCAACTTAAGAAAGAAGGGTTTCACTTCACAAAAGCATATACTAGCTATCTGAAGCGTGCCATTAAGACCCTTAATCTCGTCCTAGATCAGATGGATTTGGATTGGATTCCTGTAGAGAAAGATTGGAGATTGAACGAGAAGCATTATGGTACTCTTCAAGGACTAAATAAAGCAGAGACGGCTAAGAAGTATGGTGACGAGCAGGTACTTGTCTGGAGAAGAAGCTTCGACGTACCACCAGCAGCTCTTGAGGAAGATGATGAGCGTTCTCCATATATGGATGTAAGATATGCGGGTATTGATAAATCTCAATTACCACTTACTGAGAGCCTCAAAGAAACTATCGAACGACTCCTTCCATACTGGGAGAATAACATTTTCCCAAGTCTTAAGGAACACGATGATGTCATTGTAGCAGCTCACGGTAATAGCCTGCGTGCTATCGTGAAGGAACTGAAGGGTATCTCTGACGATGATATCGTATCTCTTAATATTCCTACGGGTATCCCTTATGTTTTTGAATTCGATGAAAAGGATGGTATGAAGTTGGTTAAGGACTACTTCATCGGTGATCCTGAGGAAATCAAAAAACTGATGGATGCTGTAGCTAACCAAGCTAAAGCAAAGTGATTATATCCATCTAATATAACAGACTGTAGGTACTCTGATAGGAGAGAAAACTCTTCTATCGAAGTACCTTTTTTTGAAAAACCAAATTATGAGCCAAAAGATATATCTTCTAGATGCTTACGCACTAATATACCGCGGTTATTACGCCCTTATACGTACACCTAGGATTAATTCTAAAAAACAAGATACTACCGCCATATTCGGCTTTCTCAATACCTTTGAGGAGATAGTGAGGAGAGCTGGAGATAACAAGGTAGCGGTCGTCTTTGACCCCCCTGGTGGCTCCTTTAGGGATAAGATGTTCGAAGATTATAAGGCTCAGAGAGAAAAGACACCCGAACCGATAAGTTTTGGGATTCCATACATCAAGAAAATCATAGAGGCTTACGGGGTCAAGATATATGAAGTACCAGGTTATGAAGCAGATGATGTCATCGGGACTATAGCTCATAAAATTGCTAATGAAGACTCTAAAGCAAACGTATATATGATCACTCCGGATAAGGATTATGGCCAACTCGTCACAGACCAAATCCATATCCTACGACCTGAAAAGGGGGCGATCTTCAATGAGCTTGGCCCTAAGGAGGTGGCAGAGAAGCATGAATTAACTAGTGCGGAGCAAGTTATTGACTTCCTCGCATTGGTAGGAGATACTGCTGATAATGTACCAGGGGTAGCTAACATCGGTCCAAAAACAGCATCGAAGCTACTGAATAAGTATAATAATATTGAGGGTATCTATGAAAATATAGATCATATCAAGGGGAAACAAAAGGAAAATCTAATTGCGGGCAAAGAACAGCTAAAGCTCTCTAGAGAGTTAGTGGTAATTGAGAAAAATGTACCCATGGACTTTGATGTCAATGAGATGGAGAAGAAACCCATGGACTACCAAAAACTTGTAGATCTATACGAGGAACTGGAATTTAGAAGCAAGTTAAGTAAGTTAGTGCCTACAGAGACAAATGAGGCTCCTAAAGGACCTATGTCTCTCTTTGATCAAACATTTGAAACCACAGATGAGGAGACTACAGCATTAGAAAGTAGTTATGATTCACTTGATAATATCCCTAAGAAATACCATTTACTAACGACTTCCGAAGAAATAGAAGACTTAGCGAAGGAATTGGAGAAAGTATCATATTTTGCATTCGATACGGAGACAGACTCATTAGATGCTATGAGCTGTGGCATCGTAGGGATATCCTTTTCGACAGATAAGAACTTAGCTTGGTACATTCCTCTTTCAGAACTACCTATGGAGGCAACACAGCAATTGGCCCCTTTTAGGAAGCTCTTTGCTGATGGATCTATCCTGAAGATTGGTCAGAATGTTAAGTTTGATCTCAAAGTTATCTCCCGATTTGGTATAAAAGCGGTCGGTCCATTCTGGGATACGATGATAGCACATTACCTCATCAATCCTGAACTACGCCACGGAATGGATGCGATGGCAGAAAGTTATCTTAATTATAAGACGGTCCCCATCACTGAATTAATTGGCTCGAAGGGTAAAAAGCAATTAAGCATGCGACAGGTACCACCTGAGGAGGTTTCTCCGTATGCTTGTGAAGATGCGGACATCACTCTACAGCTTTACCATAAACTACGACCTATCCTAGAGGAAGACGGGCTGGATAACCTCTTCTACAACCTAGAAATGCCCCTTATGGAGGTGTTATTAGAGATGGAACAGGTGGGCGTTAAGCTAAATGCCAAAACACTTAATGATGCCACTGAAGAACTCAATGCAGAATTAATCTCATTAGAAAAAAAGATACACGAAGTGGTTGGTGGGATCCCTTTCAATATCAACTCTCCAAAAGAGGTAGGTGATATCCTATTCGAGCACTTACAGCTATCCGAAAAGCCTAAGAAAACGAAGACGGGGCAGTTCAGTACCAATGAAGAAGAACTACAAAAGATTGCTGACCGCCATCCTGTGGTCAATATGATTTTACGTTACAGAGGTATCCGCAAGCTGGTCAATACTTATATAGAACCTCTTCCTACACTGATTAATCCTCAGACTGGGAGGATTCATACTACCTATAACCAGACCATAACAGCCACTGGTAGGCTCTCAAGTACCGATCCTAACCTACAAAATATACCTGTACGGGATGAGGATGGTAAACAAATTCGAAAAGCATTTACTGCACTGGTACCTGGGGACATATACCTATCAGCAGATTATTCTCAAATTGAATTGAGATTAATGGCTCACTTCTCCAAAGATCCTCACATGATAGAGGCCTTTAATTCGGGAAAAGATATACATACCTCTACCGCTGCCAAAATATACCATATCTCAGAAGACGAAGTAACCTCAGAACTCCGTCGTAGAGCAAAAACGGCTAATTTTGGTATCATCTATGGCATCTCTGCCTTTGGACTGGCTAATCGCTTAACGATCCCAAGAGGAGAGGCGAATGACCTTATTAAAGGCTATTTTGAAGGTTTTCCTGGCGTTAAGGAGTATATGGAAAATATAAAAGAAGAGGCTAAAAAGATGGGATATGTAGATACCATCATGGGCCGTCGTAGATACCTCAAGGACATCAATAGTCAAAATTCAGTAGTTAGGGGCTATGCTGAACGTAATGCTATCAATGCTCCATTACAAGGATCCGCCGCCGACATCATTAAGATGGCAATGGTTAATATCCAAAGAAGATTAAAAAAGGAAGGTCTGAAAACGAAGATGATCTTACAGGTGCATGACGAACTCAATTTTTCAGTACCTACAGAAGAACTAGAGATAGTAAAGGTTTTAGTCCGAGATGAGATGGAAAATGTTTGTCCTGATCTTCTAGTCCCTCTAACTGTAGATATAGGAATCGGAGATAATTGGTTGGAGGCTCATTAATGGGTTATGCATCGGTTATGGTCTATATTCCTGATACTTTTGTTTCTTGGAACAAGTGCTTTTGCCCAAGAAACAAAAGATATTACCGCCATATTAGACGAAATTGAGGAAGAGGAAGATTTAGAGATCATAGCTGAGCAATTGGAGTACCTTATAAATCATCCAATAAATCTGAATGAGGCTACATCCGAAGAACTTACTCGCATTCCTTTCTTTGATGATTTTTTCGTTAGAAACTTACTCTTATACCGCTCGAGGGTCGGAAAAATTAATTCAATCTACGAACTGAAGAATGTTCAAGGTGCTCCTATAAATAAACTTCGTATTATAGAGCCCCTTTTGATTGTTGATCATACCTATTCCGATAATGATGGAGTACACCAAGATCTATATGTAGGATCTGAGATTTTACTTCCTCAATACGATACTCCATATAAAAATATAGGGATAGGACTTAAGTATGAGGGAAAGATAGATGCTAGACATAGGTGGGGTTTGGTATTGGGAAAGGATAGAGGTGAGCCTTGGCTACCCATCAGAAAGGGTGGGGTAGATCATATTTCATTTAGTTATCAAAACCAAAATAATAATGGATTACAAATTACTCTTGGGGATTATAAAGTCACTACAGGAGTAGGCATACTTATGGGGCAAAGCCTCAGCTACTTTTCTAATGCCGAAACGTCCTCTACCACTTCATCTATTAGTAATAAAATAATTCGTCCACACATTTCTTTTCGTTAATATAACTACTTAAGAGGGGCTGCGATAGGCACAGACATCAATAATTTATTCAATGTTCATGTATTCTATGGCATCGAGAATATTGATGCACGCATCAGAAAGGGTAGGGTCATTACTACCTACAGTGGTGGAATGCACCGAAGCAAAAGTGAACGTAAATACAGAAACACTGCATTTATAAGAACTCTAGGAACTAATATATCCTTTCAGACAGAGCTCTTACAGATAGGATTAACTTCTCTTCTTCAGAGATACTTCGACCACTCTCGCTATACTTTACATCCCCCTCATGATGCAGAACTGCATAACACTTCACTCTACTTTCAATACCTATCAAGCCATTTCAAGGTATATGGGGAGAGCCTCCTCAAACCATCAGATAGGATAGCTTCAATAGTTGGAGCCAGCTACTATAATGAACAGATAGGGACCCTCAGCATCATTGGGAGGTATCTAGCTCCCAATTACTACACCATATATGGTTATCCTGACAGTCACTACTCATCTCATCAAAATGAAAAAGGAATCAAATTAATGTGGAAGGGCGAATTGGGCTACTGGTGGAGTGGCTCACTCTACCTCGATGTATTCCAAAAGATAAAGAGCATAGGAGGGAAAGAGAATTCACCAGGATATGTCCTTACAGCCAAAACCCATTACTCATTTAATAATACTCAGCTACTCAGCAGACTTAGGTGGATTAACCTACCCCATCAATTACCTAGAACTACCTTCAAAATTAATATTCACCAACCACTTACCTCAAAATTGAGATTGAAAGGTGGTACCAACCTTATATATAGTAATAAGAATAAAGTAGATTGGGGCATATTTACACGACTCTTATATGAAAATTCACACGATCTAAAAGCAGAGCTAGGAGTTCAGTACTTTACACTTACAGACGGAATAATTCGCTCTGATAATCCCAGTATGACCTGCCGATACTATGCCCCTATGCTTAGAGGAAGAGGTGTTCGTACTACAGCTGCCTTACGCTATCCTATTAATAGAAACATAAAGATACAGGCACGAACATCATTTACTTTCTATTCCAAATTACCAACAAACCCCATCCCCTCTCTTCTCGATATTTGTGCTTCAATTAAGCTCTAAAAAAAGTTATCCACACTCTCTATCATCTTTTATTATATTTATGAGTTGAAAAGGGGTAGATAGTATGTACATAAGCTCATAAACCCAAAATAGATAGAGATAGTTATGTGTGTTGATACTGTTGAAAAGACTTTTCATAACCTTAAGTTACGACGATAATAGAAAAGTTATAAAATGTTCCATGCACACTATATCAACACCAAGATAATAGACTATATATAGTATTGTTGATAACTATTATACCCCATGTGGATAACTAAAATAGAGTTAGTGTAAAACTATTTTATTGTTGATATACCGTGCATAAGTTTTTCATAACTCACACCCTAAATATTTGGAAATGTCGAAGTAAAAATTAGTATCAATTAGTTTGAGTATACCAAATTATTTAAGCTAAAGTTATTAACTATTTATACACATCATTTCAACACTATATTAACACCTCCTTAACTCCTCTAATTTATGAGCTATCTAGGTCCATTTTAGTCCCTCTTTATAAAAGACCTTTATAATCATGACTAAGATGAATGACTCTCAAATTACATTTAGGTAATAAGAACATTGTTATATTGAAATTCATGGCTTATATCTTACATATTATATAGAAATAAATAGCTATATTAGGGGCGTAATAAGTTGGTCAATAAGTGCCAGATGTATTAACTATTAAAGGTATATAAAGAATGGAAAAATTAGCAGACCGTATCAATCGGTTACAACCATCTGCGACTCTAGCTATGTCGCAAAAGAGCTCTGAACTTAAGGCTCAAGGAGTAGATATTATCAACCTATCTGTGGGAGAGCCAGATTTCCCAACTCCTCAGAACATTAAGGATGCAGGTAAGAAAGCTATAGATGATAACATTACAACATACTCTCCAGTTCCTGGATATGCTAACCTTAAAGACGCTATCGTAAAGAAACTAAAGAGAGATAATGGTCTTGATTACAAGGCTTCAGAGATTATCGTCTCTAATGGTGCTAAGCAAAGTGTATGTAATGCGGTTATGGCCGTTGTAAATGACGGTGATGAAGTCATTGTACCTGCTCCATATTGGGTTAGCTACCCACAAATGGTACTCCTAGCTGGTGGTACTCCTGTATTCATTGAAGCTAAGTTGGAAGCTGAGTTTAAGATTACTCCAGACCAGTTAGAGAAGGCTATTACACCTAAGACACGAGCTATTATCCTTTGTTCTCCAAGTAACCCTACTGGTTCGGTATATACTCAGGATGAACTTGATGCTCTTGCTGAGGTGATTAAGCGTCATCCTAATATGTTGGTTATCGCTGACGAAATCTATGAGCATATTAACTATACTGGATCACACGCTTCTATAGCAAAGACAGAAGGTATGCGTGACCGTACCATCATCATCAATGGAGTCTCTAAGGCTTATGCGATGACAGGATGGAGAATTGGCTTCATGGCTGCTCCTGAATACCTAGTTAAGGGCTGTAATAAGCTTCAGGGACAATACACTTCAGGACCATGCTCTATCAGTCAGGTAGCTGCTGTAGAGGCTTTTGAAGGACCACAGGATAGCGTAGCAGAGATGCGTGTAGCTTTCGAGCGTCGTCGTGACCTTATCGTGAAGCTAGCTAAGGAAATTGAGGGCTTTGAGGTCAATGTACCACAAGGTGCCTTCTACCTATTCCCAAAATGTAGTTCATTCTTCGGAAAGTCTGATGGTACTACTACTATCAATAACAGTACTGACTTTGCTCTATATCTATTAGATAAGGCACACGTGGCTACTGTAGGTGGTGATGCATTTGGTTCTCCTGAGTGCTTCCGTATGAGCTATGCTACTAGCGATGAGAACATCGTAGAAGCTCTTCGCCGTATCAAAGAGGCTGTGAGTAATCTAAAATAATTCAATCGCTTACATAGAGCTTTCAAATATTGCTATCTAGTAATATTCGAAACAAGAACAAAGAGTAAAAACAAGAAGGAAGCAAACACAACACCTCTGATTGTGTTTGCTTCCTTTGTATTTGCTTTTCTCTCACACCACTGCACAAGTGGCTCCGAGCTTTCATGCTTATACCTGTTTGAATTACACCAAATATTCTGTATAGCCATTGGGCTTCGTCTTGTCTTGTAGACTTGCTACTGGCGACATGTACTTCAGCTCTGCTTCTTTCTCTTCTTCCGAGCGATTCGCCTCGCGGTCATCTGCAACTAAGATGAATGTTTCACACAACATTTTTTCATACGAAATTATGGTCGTCCTTAAGAATAAAATGCACTAATCAATTATAGAGACTTTTGCAGAATGACAGTCTGCTTTGTTTACAATAACGTAAGTTTAATGTAAACTCTTTAGGATAGGAGTAGAATGAATTTTGCTCTAATCAAAAAACATTTCTTGACTAATGAACAAGAAATCGTTGACTAATAAAAAAATATTTGCTGAGACGTGGCAGATGGGAAGTGCTTCGTTACTTTCGGCATTCGGGTTGAAACGTGCACCCTGTGCAATCAAATGAAAAACACCACTCAAATTGAGTAAACAAAAGCTCTAAATAAAGGAAAAAGAGAAGGAAAACAATAGACCTTTCCGCCGAGTGCAGTCCGCAAAACAGGTAGTGTCCCCAAAAGTGTGTACGGCAGAATGCGTCTCTGAAAAGCAAACCTACATATTTTTTCGCTTTGTTTTCCATAAACATTAAAGATAGACCAATAAAGAATTAAGGCAAGGCTGTCGTAGCACCGCGGAGACACCGCCTTGCCGTATTCTTTTAGGTTGATATCTTTGTGTTGGAAAATAAAGCACATTGTTGTTATTTACTTTTCATTGTTCTTCCTAAGTCCAAGAGTTAGATCTCCTATTCTTTTCTTCAGATAGTTTGCATTGATTGCAATACTACCTATCAAGTGTAGAGCGGATTCTACGCTAGGTAATGCACATTTATATCGAGCCCCTTTCTTTACCTGTCTATTGAAGCGTTCTATCCAGTTAGTACTATGAATGTACTTGCGAACACTGACGTCGTATTTTAGGTATGTGAAGTAATACTCTATCCTCTGACCGTTAGCTATTTTTGTGAGAAAAGGATAGCTCTTACGCCATCTGAACGCAAAGTTTTTAAAGCTCTCTAGGCCATCTAAAGGTGAGCTTCTTGAGCCGTCTTTACTAAAGACCTCCTGTAGATCACTTGCGATGGCTGACTTATCTCGAGGGCGTATCTTTCGAGTTATTTCTCGCTGTAGATGCACCGTGCAGAGCTGGACTTCCACTTCTGTAAAGTGCTCACGTGCAACCTCTTCAATGTTATTCAACCCGTCTGAAATGATTAGTCCTACCTCTTCGAGTCCTCGGCTTTTTAGATCCTCAAAAAACTCGCCCCAGATGCCGCTTCCCTCTGTTGGATTATTATAGACACCCACGATGTCTCGACGTCCTTCGCTATCTAAACTCATCACTACAAAAAATGCCTCCTTGCTCACACTTTCTCCTCTCCGTACAGGAAGATATGTAGCATCGATAACAAGTGCCTCTAAAGTCCTCGGTAGACGTCTTTGACGCCACTCTTCTACTGCTTCTTGGGTCGATAAGGAGAGACGATTGATTTGACTCGTACTATAACGTTTACCATACAAACGCTCGAATACTCCAGAGATATCCTCCATCGTATTACCGCAGCTATATAGATAACCTGCTAGTTCTCCCATCTCTTTCTCTTGATCTTTGAGAACGCCTAAAATCAAGGGCATGAAGCCCTGCTGTCGAGTTCGGGGTACTCGTAATTCTAGCATATTACCACTCGCAAAGATGCGACGGGAGCGGTATCCATTGCTCACATCGCCACTATCTTCTTTATACAGTTCCCTCTCCCCTTGCATCGCTATTTCGATGATTAACTCCATTAAACGGCCAACTCCATTTGGCTCTGTCATCACGTTTGATAGAATTTCCTTAAATTGCATTTGTGTAAGTCTCATCTTCTTGTTTATCTTTTGTTTTTAACTTTTCAAAGATAACATTCTTGGGACTTACACACTTTTTGGGGACAGTATCGTGATAACAAATAAAAGCCCCTTGAGAGTTGTCAATAGCACTCTCAAGGGGCATACTTACCACATCCTAATAATATGCTGGCTTGAAGAAATGATTATTAATTAGCAGACTCAAATAGTCTTACAGGCCTTGAGAGTTGGTCTGTGTAATTATCACCATTTACGTAAGCTCTAGCATAGTCAAAAACCATGCAATATACTTGATCAGATCCATTTGCAGTAGAAGAAAGGTACTCTCCACTTGACCCCGAAAAACTGGAACCCCATTCCTTGTGTATCTTACCTGCAGCAGGGAGAACACGTACAACCTTGCCCTTAGCTCCCTCCCAGAAGGCTGTTTTTGTAATGTCAGCAAGCTTGATATCTGGCTGGTCACCAACGTAGCAGGCGGTTATTTTAAGCACCCTTAAACTATCATATTCGGTGTATTCATATAGCCAAGCAGACATCAAGTCTGTTCCTTTGTAGCGGAGTGCATAAGTTTTATTATGTTTTGTAGTTTTGTAATCATTGGTAGACTCAATAGTCTTGCCATTTACCATTACAGTCTCAGGGAGGTCATAGTCAATCTCCCCACCTTTATCCCAATCAAAATAGATACACTCTTCTACAGGTACCACGGCGAGCCACTCTTCCTTGGATGGCATGTGATAGGTCTTCCCATCGATTTCTACTGTCTTAAACTTTTCTACCGCCTCTTCAAAGCTAAAGAAACCACACTTGTCATACTCGTGAGAGGTAGTAAATCCATTTCCCTCAGTGTTGACGTTGAATTCTGCTACGTTCTCCAAAGGTAATCTTGGATGATTAGGTGTGTCAGGAGCCTCTGCAGCATTGATAGGGAGCTTGAAGGTTTGCCCATTGTACTGGATGATAACCACACCATCCTTTTCGGTGATGTCTAAGTCTGCAGTACCATCTTGCCCGACTGCTTTCACAGGCTTGCCATCAGCGCCCATGATGGATTGCCATAGCTTGCCACCATCCATGCTCACCTCCCAGTAGCCATCAGCATCCACTCTAAACTGAGGTGTAGCAGTCTCCGCTCCATCCTCTCCTTCGGCTCTTACCTTCTGATTATCAGCATCCCGAAGCCAGTCGTCATCAATGGTCCAGTATAGCTTACCATCCTCATCCTTTTTTACCCCTACTGTGGGTTTTGTGCCATTCTTAAGGGTAATAGTTTTTCCACCGCCCATCACCAGCTCATATCCGCTTCCATCAGGTAGTGCTTTGTAGGATTTGATGCTGGATGACTCTATCAAGGTCTTTAGATTTTGCACTTCCTTATTTACATTGTTCGAGAGTGCCTCCAATGTTTTGAGTCGCTTATCGTGGTCATCGAGGCGACTGTAAATATCGTCTAAGTTTGTACACGCTGTAAAAAGCGATACAGACAATAGAATTAATAATAAGACAAAATAATTTCTTTTCATACTTCTAAATTAAAAATGATTATATAATCTCTTCTATATCTTCGGTTCCTGGTTCGCCTATTTCTAATATTTTCCCAAACTTATCCCTGTGCTTCCATTTTTCGTAAGTGGGTTTAGCACCTTGGGGGACAACTAATACGGCGATTTTCTTGATGCCCAATTCGCCCTTCAGGAGAGGTGGCTCGGCACCCACATGGAGTATGCCCCACTCCTCCATTCGTACGCACTTCTCAAAAGCTTTATCCCCAATCTCTTTGAGGTGTGGTGCTGAGACTAAGGAGAGCATCCTACAGTAGTAGAAGGCTCTTTCGCCTATTACCTCAATTGAGGGAGTCCGCTTCATCTCGGAGAGCATCGATCTACACTCTGCAAAGGCATAAGGACCAATGAACTTTAGTTTCGCCATTTCTACCCTATATAGGTTGGGGGCTGCGTAAAAGGCACGTTCTCCCACCTTTACTACGCCATTGGCAGTGATGCTGGAGAAGTCGGTTCCCGCAGCATTCGCAAAGGCTTTGTCACCAATCTCATTGAAGTACTCGGGGATGACAACCTTCCATGCGTATCCTTTTGCTATATCGGTAACTCCTATGATTTTTCGACCTTCTGCTGCAAGTCCCTCTGGCGGTGGCACCACATCTTCAATTAGCTCTCCATTGATGCTACTAAAGCCATTCTCGACAGCCCAGTTTTCAAAGCTATCAATATCCACACCCGAAGGAGTGAGTAGGTTTTTGTCTTCTTTCGTATCCTGAAAGGGAGATTCTGCTCCTACTACGGGTAGCTCGGCACCTATCTCTAGTGATTGAAGTGCTGCACAACCAGCAAAGGCTCCATTGCCAATAGCTTTTATTTGAGGGAGAGTTACCTCCTTAAGGGTGGTGCATGCAGAAAAGGAGAAGTTACCCACCTTTTCTACCTTGGGAAGCGCTACTTTACTTAGTGATGTAGCTCCAAGAAAAGCATTGTCACCAATAGTTTCAGCAGCCGGAAAATCTATCGTAGTCAAGTGCGGCGTCTTTGCAAAAGCACGTGCTCCAATAGTTTTCACCCGATTCCCCTTGATGCTCTTCAACTCAGTGTACCCATCAAAGACCCCTTCGGCGATTGCCACGACAGCATCGTCCAGAACCACTTCTCCACCATTGACCTTAGTCAAGGGGTAGGCGAGTAATTTGCCTTTAGATGTTATCACAAATCCAGTTATACTCTGACCATTGATGGCTTCGAAGCCACACCGCTTTGCCCAAGCGAGGAGAACCTCCTCTATCGTGGTGGGTATTATGAGTTCTTTGTCATCGGGTGTGCCCCTGAATGCCATGGCATCCACTTTGGGTAAGTGGGGAGTCTGAAGGACTACCTTTTTCAATTGTCCACACCCATCAAATGCACCATTCTTTATCTGCTCTATACCTTGTAAGGAGAGCTCCTTCAGACGATCGCAGTCTCTGAATGCTCCAGTAGCAATCACCCGAATATCTTTTGATAGCTCTACTCTTCCAGTGTTAGATATGATGGTGTTGGGATAGTGTAGTAATATTCCATCCTCCACCTCTTCCTGTGGCTTAGAAGGAGAGCAGTAAGCAAACATTAGTGCAAGCAGACAGAGGAGCAACCACCGCAAACTTTTTTTCATCATCTCCATCGTTCCAAACATTTATATTCCTTAGGATTATTAATTGCAAGGGATGAAGTACGCGGAGGTTAGAGTCCACATATTCCAGCCTATACGGTGTTGTTTTTGATGTTGTTGCAGACCTTCAGTCATCGGAGTGTCTAAGTCGTAGATGTTCACATGACCACCTAAGATTTGCTTGTCACTGTGGTAGTAGAAGGTAAATAGCTTGTGTTGGTACTTGTCTACAATTAGGCGAGCTCTTCCAGAGGAGGGGTCGGAGGTCAACATATCCATTTTGGCAAATTTTACTGGAGCAATACGAGTCTTACCACTTAGTTCATCCTCAGTCAGTGAGGTAATATCTATCTTGAAGATAAAAGGTCTTACTAAAGTATGGTTAAACGCAAGATAAAGTTGTTTCTCCTTCCTGTCATAAGCCATCCCATGTACTTTCCCCACCTTCGTTTCCAGCTTCAGTGGGTCAATCACATAAGCACGCTCGGTAATAGAGTAGACCCCTAGGCTACCGTCACTAAAGGAGAGGTACAATAGGTCATCGGCTCTATCCACCAACCAAATAGCATTTGGAAATTGTTTGGTGTGGCAAGATGAATTCTTCGGATTGAACTCCACCAGCACCGAGCCAGCATCTAAGTCCATGAAGTCGAAAGCATACATCTTTCCATTGTATATGAAGGATTCGTGAATTTCCCTGCCATTCAGAGCTTCAACTTCTATCTTTTTGTCTGGGTCTTTCGCTAAATCCACTCTATAGGTTTTCTTCAATCGCCTATAGGATAGATAGATGCTATTTTCATCAAACGCAAAGATGTCATCCGGGAATGATTGTGCCTCAGTAGAATAGGCATTGAAATCCTTCTGCTTAATCAACTCAAAAGTGCTACTTGAAATAACACTCACCCGTCCATAGGGGTTGAATCCAGGGAGATTGGTATTGTGTCTTGTATTGACCCGTACCATGCTACTGCAGAGCAGGAGTCGCTCCTCATTAGGGAGCCGATGCAAGAAACTGGTGTATCCCCACTGTACATACTGATTGGGCTCGTAGAGCACCTCTTGTTGGAGGTTATTATCTTTGTCGAATAGATAAATACGAGGACCCACAGAGGCGTCTTCATAGTAATAGCCTTGATCTGTGGCTACTGAGCCTTTGTCAAAAACCAAAAACCTCCTGTTTCCATACCCCTCTAATTGCTCCTCGTCCAGCTTGTCTTGTCGCTTTTCCGATGACGGAGTAGGGTGATTACACCCAAGACAAGTGAGCAAATAGAGAAGTAAGGATGACAGGAGAGTTAATGATTTAGTTACAAGAATTAAATAACCTTTGTTATTCATCTCATCTATTATTCTTCAATGTCGCAGAACTCTGCTAAATCGGGGAAGTGAATTAGATTAGGATCAGGTTCGTATTTTGGAATTAACCTATCTGCCTCTTCATTCGTAATGTTGTCAAATACATAGCCATCTTGCTGAGGAATGATACCTCCCAAAATAGCAGGTCTTGCCAAATAATAATTTGGAACACTACCCGTTAGCTTATTTCCCTTTAGCACAAGTGGTGTAGGATATACCACAGGGTCAGGAACTATGCCAGTGAAGTTATTGTATGATAAATCTACTTCATATAGTGTACCATCCAATAGTGGTGCAAGTACATTCATGAAGTCTCCCTCTAATTGATTGTACCCTAAAGAAATAGAACGCAGAGCTTCCATAGAAGCAAGTGTCTTAGGAAGTTGACCCGAAAGCTTATTATGAGCTAACTCAAGATCCCACAAGTGAGGTAATTTAGCAATGTTTTCTGGGATAAAGCCTTCGAAGTTATTGTAGTTCAACCATAGTCTCTCCAAGCTGACCAACTCAGCAATCCAAGTAGGGAACTTTCCGGAGAATTGGTTGTATGAGAGGCATAGATTGTTCAGATTCTTTAGGTTACGCATAGAAGATGGTAATTCACCTGAGAACTTACACAGTTCGGTGTCGATTTCCTCCAAGGCTACACAATTACCTATCTCCTCTGGCAATTCTCCTGAAAAGCCCTGACGTCCGAGGTCGAGGTAACGCATCTTCTTCAATTGCCCAATTTCCTTAGGGAGTTTCCCCGTCATCAGTGCCTTATTGCGCACGTATGGATAAACTTCCTGCTGGAAAGTGAAAGTGCGTAGATTCAAAGTGTCCATCTCTACCCATTGTCCAATCTTTGGAGATAGCTCACCGGTGATACTTGTCATTCTCAGATTGAGTACCTCCAACTTGCGTAGGTCATATAATTCTTCTGGGATAGAGCCAGTTAGTCGCTCATTCCACTTCAAATCTAAGACTCTAAGCTCAGATAGCTGACCAAGTACTGCTGGGATATCTCCTCTGAGGTCTACGGCGCCAAGCCTAAGTTCTACTACTCTCTTTTTACCATTGATGGTCTCCACCTTCACACCTCTCCAGTATTCCAGTGGGTCATTTAACCAGCCTGAATTCCAGCGCCAGTTCTCACCGTCAGTTTCTTTGTAAAACTGCACCAATGCTAAGCTGTCATTCATAGCTACGTTAGAAGTCTCGTTAGCCATCGCGTACTGGGTTGTAGTTCCCGATGGTGCATCAGTAGTCAGAGACTCCTGTTTGCAAGATGCAAATAGCATGCTGCCCATTACGAGGAACAGTGACGCATTTAGTAATCTTTTTGTCATGTTTTGCGATAATTAATTTATAAATTAAACATTCGTACGAATTATCTGTAAGGGATTAAAGGCTTTAAGATTAACGAGACAAGAGTAGCCCGACGGCATCTTACTATGCAGACACCACCTTTGGGAAGTCAGATTACTGACAGACAAATTCTGAGTAACTAATGCGCGCACTATCTTCAAAGCCTTCAACAACTTTCTAAAGGCTTCTGAAGTGAAAAATGTTTTTGGGAAATCAACCTATGTTAGAACCTACCAAAGTGGTAGTTTTCAGAAATTAGGCAGAAGATCAAACAAAAAACTTCTTCATCCAGCTTTAACCCCAGAAAGCTTTGGATAATAAAAATTGTTATGGCAGGTCTTCTGACTTACTCTTATTCTGCACCCTTCCCATCCTTAATAATAGGACAGTGGTTCAAGACTTGCAAAATACTTTACCTTAATATAATTAAGGAGAGCTTACAGCAGCCGGACTGTTCAGGACTTTCACCTGATTCCCTTTTCATCACACTCTTACGGAGGTAAAAGTGTAACACCATAAATACCACAGCAAAGTTAGGACTTTTAAAGGATATAACCAAACTATTTGTTGACTGGTGAACCGTGGTAGATTCAAGTACCAAGTGCAATTTACTTAATCTGTTTGTAAAACAGAGCTAAAGGCGAGTTAAAATTGATTCTTTTCCTCGGTCTTTTATTTAGTTTGTATTGGTACATTTTAATTTGTTTGTTAGTTAAGTGTTTGAAATCCATTTTCTTTGGTATGTATTGTCTGATTAATTTATTAGCATTTTCTATAGCTCCTTTCTGCCAAGAGGAATAAGGGTCAGCAAAATAAACGGTAGTGTTTAGTCTTTTCGCAATGTACATGTGTTCGGCAAATTCCAATCCATTGTCAGTCGTAATTGACTTTACGTGTTTCTTGATAGGCAATAATAACCTGACCACACACTTCGCTATTTCTTTGGCATTCTTTCCTTTCTGCATTTTCTCCATGAATATCATAGAAGTAGATTTTTCAACAATCGTTAGGATTACGGACTTACTTCCAGCACTAATGATGGTATCCATTTCAAAATCTCCAAATCTCGTCCCATCACATTCCTTGGGTCTCAGGTGAATACTTACTCGGTTAGGTATTCTTGCTCTTGAAGCATAAATATCCCGTTTTCTTTTCTTTAGCTTATGCCTGCAATGCTTATAAAGATCGCCTCCTTGTTGCTTATCCTCCCTAATCCACTTATAAATCGTCTCATGAGACAGAGATATTCCTTGCTCTCTCTTTAGCTATCCAGAGATTTGCATGGCGACCACTGTTCTTCTATTAGTTTTCTGAGGGCTTTCCTCTTTTTCCACCCAGCAGTCTTTTTATTTCGTGCTGAGCGTGCAATGCTCTCATTAGCTAGAGTTTGTGCATGAGCGTAGTGGTAACGCCCCGTCTTCGTCCCATTCCTCTTAAGCTCACGACTTATTGTAGAAGGGGATACATTAATAAGCTCTGCAATCTCTTTCTGTTTCATACCCTTTTTTAAGCATTGGGAGATTGTGTACCTTTGCTCACGGGTTAGATGTTTGTATTTTTTCATGACCAACAAATTTATCTAATCCAGGGGAGATTTCGGTCTCCCCTTTCTTATTTCTTTGTTGGTACTTGAATCAACCTATTTTCTTACCCTCTCCTCGCATGCGGCCGCCCTTCCTTTGTGGGGAAGGGGGCGGCCGAACGAAAATCATCTAAAGACAATAAAAATTGCACTTCGATATTGAAACTTAGGAAAATACAATCAAAACGATGAAATAAATCTATAGATCAAAAGGCCTGCAAGATCTCTTAAAATATATACTTAGTCAGCATTGCAGAATATTGAAAATATCGGATGATTATTTTAGGAATTCTTGGCACCAGAGATACCATCCTAAGCTCAAAAAAACTAAACTTAATACACTGATTATATTTAGGTATAATACCTAATTCAAGAAATAAATAGTATCGATTAAATCCCCTCAAACAAACAACTCTTTTTTTGGGGGGGGTAGACCAAAACACTTGGTCTTTAGGTCTATTTTTTATCTGAGTCCTGCGATATGCGAGCCTTCTACAACAATGCGATCGGATGCAGCATCTAGCAGCCTCAGCAATTCATCCCTCGTATTTGCTCTAAGCATAGCCACTCTATCCTGCTTAAAGTCAGGAATACCCTTGAATAAGGGAGTGGTTGCAAGATGCCTGCGGACATGAAGAATACCTTTAATCTCACTTTCACATTTCTCGATGCTATTATCCAACATCTCCTTCAAAACCTCCAAGTACCACTCTTTGGGATGTGTAGGGATGGGCTTCCCATCAATGACAGCTCGCATCTCTTCAAAGATCCAAGGCTGTCCTACGCTTGCACGACCCACCATAACCGCATCTACCCCTGTGGTCTCAAAGCGATGAAGAGCATCCTCTCCAGTAAGGACATCACCATTACCAATAATTGGCATCGTGATGTTAGGATTATTAGCCACCCTCGCAATGGGCTCCCAGTCGGCTTCACCTTTGTACATCTGTGCTCTAGTACGACCATGAATAGTGAGGGCAGCTGCACCCATTTCCTGAATCTGCTCTGCCAGCTCCTCTATGATGATATGATCAGCATCCCAGCCCAATCTAGTTTTGACTGTTACAGGCAGTTCTACGGCTTCTGCTACACCCTTCACAATAGCTAAAAGAAGAGGGATATCTTGTAATAGGCCAGAACCTGCCCCTTTACCAGCCACCCGCTTCACTGGGCATCCAAAGTTTATATCGATAAACTCAGGCTCTGCCTCCTCAGCTACCTTTGCTGCTGCAACCATAGAGGCAACATCACGACCGTATATCTGAATAGAGACGGGACGCTCCTCATTCTGTACTTGCATTTTTCGGAGGGTGCTGGGTATGCTTCTGATGATAGCATCTGCATTTACAAATTCAGTCACCACCATACTGGCACCAAATCGTCTACAAAGCAAACGAAAGGAGGCATCAGTTACATCCTCCATTGGTGCTAGTAGGAGTGGGCGAAAGCCCAAGTCACGAGTTCCAATTTTCATCAATTAAAATAGTTCTGGATATTCCTCAGGATAAGTTTCCTTAAGAAATTCTATGGTTCGAGCTCTTGCAGATGAAATATGTGGTGTGACATTTTCCTCACCTATTAAATCCACTACTCCCGTTTGTCTTAATACCTCTAGTACTTGCGGCTGTACACCACTTAGTATTAATTGTGTGCCAAATTGCTTTTGGTGACGAATAATTGTTTTAAGGTTATAGATAGCTGTGGTATCTACAAATGGTACACTACGCATCCGCAATATGCGTGCTCGCATATCCCTGTGCCTATCTCGCATTATGTCGTCAAACTTATTGGCAATCCCAAAGAAGAATGGTCCGTCAATCTCATACATCTCAACCCCCTTCGGTAAGTCTAAATCAGGATCAGAGGCAATCTGTCCCTGTGAGACACGCCCACCTCTTTCTCCTACTAGGGTAATACCAGAGGCACCCATAATACGCTTAAGAAGGATGAGGACAGCTAATACTAATCCTACTCCAATAGCAACAGTAAGGTCAAGTAGTACGGTAAGTAAGAAGGTGACCACGAGCACGATACTATCTCCTTTGGGTCCTGAGAAAATAGCTACAAAGGAACGCCATCCACTCATATTATATGCTACTATGACTAGCACTCCAGCAAGTGCAGCCATCGGGATATGGGCGGCTAGAGGTGAAAGAAATAGCAGTATCAGAAGTAAGACAATAGCATGGATGATACCAGCCACGGGGGTACGTCCACCATTATTGATGTTGGTCATGGTTCGTGCTATAGCTCCAGTAACGGGGATTCCGCCAATAAATGGGACTACAACATTCGCTATCCCTTGTCCCACTAGCTCCATATTGGAGTCATGCTTGGCACCAATCACCCCGTCCGCAACAGATGCAGAGAGTAAGCTCTCTATAGCTCCCAGCATAGCAATAGTAAGGGCTGAAGGTAGGAGAGCTTGTAGTCTGGCTATAGTGATCTTAGGAATAATGAACTCAGGCATGGCTGACTCTATAGTAAAGTTATCACCTATATTTTCAGGTCGTGAAAAACCACTCCGCTCTAGAGCATAACTGACGATGGTTAGGACAATCAATGCCACGAGAGAGCCCGGAATCATTTTACTAAACCTTGGTGTGAGGATTATAATAAAGACCGTCACGAGTCCAAAGATAGTGGAGATCCAATTAAATGTTGAAAATTCGGCAAAATAGACCCCCCACTTACCAAGAAAGTCCCCTGGCATATGCTCTATCTGCAAGCCAAAGAAATCCTTAATCTGTGTGGATAAGATGGTTACGGCTATACCAGCAGTAAAACCCACAATTATAGGGTATGGAACAAAACGGATTACGCTACCAAGCCTCAGCAGACCTAGGAGAATAAGTATTGCCCCGGCCATCAGAGTGGCTAAGGCTAATCCATCAATACCATGCTGCTGTATGATGCCGTACACGATCACAATAAAGGCACCTGTCGGTCCGCCTATCTGTACCTTACTACCCCCAAATAATGAGACCAGGAAGCCCCCCACGATAGCAGTAATCAACCCCTCAGTAGGGGAGACCCCACTAGCGATACCAAAAGCAATGGCTAGTGGCAGAGCTACAATCCCGACGATGATTCCCGCCGTTAGGTCTTTGAAAAAATCAGTTTTGTCGTAGCCCCTTAGATCTTTAAAGAACTGAGGGACCATTAAAAGTCGTTGTTTCATGTTTGATCTAAATATGATAATAGGATAGAACTTAAGAAAATAAGTTCTATATCTCTCCTTCCGCAAAGATAATCATTTTTATTGTCTATTATAACCCTTTTATTAAGTGTTAGTTACTTATAAAAAATCTTGAGAATCAAAACCTCATCCTAATTTACGTTAAACAATATAGTCACTCTATTTGTTACGATTATTATTTTGTATATTTGATCATAGAGGAAGCTTCTTATTTGCTATTTCACTTAAGTTACAAGCCTCTGATTATATTTTTAGACTAACAATATATGAATATATATAAAATGAGCAAAGACAAAATAGTTCCTCAAGTAGATTTTGAGAATGAGTTGGTTGAATTACAGCCAAATCTTTTCAGCTTTGCACTATCCTTAACCGCTGATATGCACCAAGCAGAAGATCTTACCCAAGATACTACTCTTAAAGTTCTTAACAACAGAGAAAAGTATCAGGCTAATACAAACTTCAAAGGGTGGGTCTTTACTGTGATGCGTAATTTATTCATTAATAATTACCATCGTTTAGTCCGTACTCAGAAGATCTTTGACTCCAATGCTGATATCAGTTATATGGGTACTCAGCGAAATAGTGAGGGTTTGGCTACTCCAGATCACGAAATGAGTCTTCAAGAAATAAATTTTGCTATTGATCAGCTTGATCCAAGTCTTAAGGAGCCCTTTTCAATGTATGTAGCTGGATATAAGTATAAAGAGATAGCGGATGTATTAGATATCCCTCTTGGAACAGTGAAGAGCAGGATTTTTATGGCTCGTAAGCAACTTCAAGAAACGCTTGCCGATTTCCGTTAATCTGCATCCAATAGAAATTGAGATTTTTACAAAATTATTAATATCCCATTATGTATGGGAATTTATTTTTAACATTATGAATATGAAAAGATTAAGTATTTTATTAACCGCATTAGTTGCCTTATTTTTTGTTAGTTGCAACGGCGGAAAAGAGAAGAAGTCAGAAGAAACAACTGAAACTGAAGCTATTGAAATGACTTCAACAAATGAATCAACCCTTGAATATGCTGGTGAGTACGAAGGTGTTTTACCATGTGCTGACTGCGAAGGTATCAAGACTATTCTTACCATTAGGGATGATAGCACATATGACTTAAAGCGTGAGTACCTAGGCAAGGAAGATAGTTCTTTCGAGGAGAGCGGTACTTATAACATCGTTAACGGTGATGTGATTGAATTGGTCACTCCTTCTTCTGGTAATAAGACTTACTATAAGATTCTTGAGAATGCCGTAGCACTAACAGCTGACGAGACTGGAACTCTAGCAGAAGGTGAATTGGCAGATCTCTATATCTTAACTAAGAAATAATATAGAGTTATCTTGATTTAGATAATTGCTCTAAGCAATATATAAATCATACTAAAGTAAAGACAGCTACACTCAAATAAATGAGGTAGCTGTCTTTTTTTATATCATTATATGATATTCTTAAGGGAGGTGAGGATAAGCCTTTAGAGCTATCCAATCATTATTCTCAACAAAACCATTCATGGTGAGATTAAACTGTGCTAAGGCAGACATAATCTCTGAAAGGTCATCCGTATAAAAACCACTCAGCATGATGTAGCCTCCAGACTTAACCCGTTCTACATAGTATTGAAGATCACGAATGATGATATTTCGATTGATATTGGCAAGTAGAATATCTGCTCTGGGTACTTTCTTAAGAGCTGAGGCATCCCCATGGATAACCTCTAGTTCCACATTATTTACCTGAGCATTCTCCTTAGCGTTCACCACGCTCCATTCATCAAAATCGATGCTATAGCATTTGCGGGCTCCTAGCTTCATTCCATAGATTCCTAGGATTCCACTACCACACCCCATATCTATGACTTCCGCATTTTGCCAATAAAGCTGGCTCATTAGCTGCATCATCCCCTTGGTGGTACCGTGATTACCAGTCCCAAAAGCCATTTTTGGATCAATGATTATCTCATGTTCTACACCCTCTACAGGTTCATGAAAAGAGGCTCTCACAGCAACTTTTCCTTCCACAATGATGGCTGGCTTGTAGTAGTTCTTTTCCCACTCCTCATTCCAGTCCTTGGTCACTATCTCTTCTGTCTTGTGACTTTCTATATGTTCAGAGTATAGTTCTTCCGAAAAAATAGCCTCAAAAGCATCCCTATCAAAAGCATCTTGCCTAATATAGCCTCTCAGTAATTGAGCATCATCCGACTCAATCTGCTCGAAGGATTCAAATCCGAGATCTGCTAAGCTCTGAGCTAGTAGATCACTGACCCATTCTTCCTTTCCTTTTAACTTAATATCTGCTTGTATATAATTTTGCATATTAGTATCGTATAATAAAGACATTCATTCCCTCAAAACAAAGATAAGGAAAATACTTTTCATTTTCATTTGAATTGAACTGTTGTGAAAAAGGAGGATTTATATCTATTGACTTCAGAAAAATGACGATATGGTTATCTGTAAACCATGAGTATAGACTATAAATATGCTATTAGAGGGGGAGGCTAATCCAATTGCCTATTTCGAAAAATCTTGTTAGATTTGCGTTGTTACAAATGGGGAATTAGCTCATCTGGCTAGAGCGCAACACTGGCAGTGTTGAGGTGATCGGTTCGAGTCCGATATTCTCCACAGTTTATTATTGATTATAATTTTTTATCTCTAAGAACAAGAGTTTAAAATCATTGTTTTTTTCGAGGGGGTTTCAGGCTGAGAAAAGCTCGAAGCTCCTTTCTTTATATCTAAAGGGTAGCTTATCCTAAGCTCACTATGAAATGCTCTGAAGGTATCGGTAGAATGTTTTCACAGTGCCTATAGTATGATATTTCGGTGTGTATGCTATTTCTGAAAAATGAGCACATAAAAAAGACGGTTGTGTGTCACGACCGTCCTTTTTAAATGGTTTTCCTCATCATGAAGAACCAGAGTTCTATCTTTTGATACAGTGTTCCGAGCGATTATCTACGCGATGACCTATTGTTATTGCCCTTACGATGACCTCCTCCGCCTTTAGAGCGGTTATAGTCACGACGTTGACTAGTCACACGAGTCACAAGTATCTTACGTCCCTTAAACTCATACTCAGCCATGGAATCTTGGACTAAGTCAGCAACGTGTGTTGGCACTTCGAACGTAGTGAATCGGTCCTGAATTTGAATCTTCCCAACATCTACTCTCTGGTCCAAAGCTTGATTAATCATATCAATCAATACGTTAGGAAATAGTCTATCACGACGGCCAAAGTTCAATTGTAACTGAGCGAATCCTTTCTCTGGTCCTCTTGATCCTCTCTGTCTAGCCAATTGTTTTTCTCCACCCCGCTCAGCCTTTTCAGAGGGTTCGCTTAGAGGTGCAGCATTATCATAATAATCTAAGAGTCTCTTGAGCTCAGTATAGACCAATCTCTGTAGAAGCTCTTCCTTATCCAACCATGAGAAACGTTTGTAAATAGCATCCATGTATGGAGCAATCATCTCCTCCTCCGGAACGGTGTGCTCTAGCTTCGTAATGAATTGATTCAATTGCTTTTCGCAGATCTCCTCAGCTGTTGGCAGTGTCGCTTTCTCAAAGGTTATCCCTGTCTTTTTCTCAATATTTCTAACGAGTCCTTTCTCACGCAAGTGGCAAATAGAGATGGAGATTCCACTCTTTCCTGCTCTTGCAGTACGTCCACTACGGTGTGTATAACTCTCCACCTCAGCAGGGAGTCCAAAATGGATGACGTGTGTGAGGCTATCCACATCTAGTCCCCTAGCAGCTACGTCTGTAGCGACCAGCAACTGAACCATACCCACGCGGAAGCGTTGCATCACCTGATCACGCTGAGCTTGGGACAGATCACCATGTAAAGCATCTGCACTATAACCATCCTCTATTAGTTGCTGAGCTACCTCTTGGGTATTCTTCTTAGTCTTACAGAAGACAATACCATATATGCTAGGGTAGTAGTCTGCAATCCTCTTGAGAGCAAGATACTTATCCTTACTAGCAACCATATAGTAGATATGCTGGATATTGGCATTGATCACGTTACGCTCACCAATTTGCACCTCTGTAGGATTCTTAAGATACTTTTTAGTAATTTTCCGCATCTCATTGGACATCGTAGCACTGAAAAGTAATAAATGTCTATCCTTAGGGATGCTTGCTAGGATCTTATCTAGGTCTTCGCTAAAGCCCATGTTCAGCATTTCGTCTGCCTCGTCTAGCACGACATCCTTAATTCTACCCATTTCAATGGCACCTCTCCGGATGAGGTCCAATAGACGTCCTGGAGTAGCGACTACAATCTGTACGCCACGTCTAATCTGTCTGATTTGCTCCTCAATGGAGGCTCCTCCATATACCGCTACCAAGCTCACCTCTCTCATGTGTACAGCAAACTGTGCTATATCTTTTGTGATCTGCATACATAGCTCACGTGTAGGAGCTAAGATGAGTGCCTGTGGGTATTTCTCTTCTGAGACAAGGTTCTGTAGAAGTGGCAAGCCAAATGCTGCCGTCTTTCCTGTTCCTGTCTGTGCTAATGCTATAATATCTCTACCTTCTCCTAAGAGATAAGGAATTACCTCCTCTTGGATTGGCATGGGTTGTTCAAAGCCTAACTTCTCAACAGCCTCTCTTAATGGGGCTATTACACCCAGTTCTTCAAATGTCATCTAATTAATTTTATATTAAAGGTAAAAAGCCTGGCTCTCCTGAGGAAAGCACAGGCTTTTTTTATTTATCTACTTTTCATTTTCTTTAATCCTCTTCGGGATTACGCTCATGATTAGAACGTGGTATAAAAATACGTTCTCTCTGTGATCCTCTAGGTCGAGTCGGATGCCTGTCCTCTATCCTTTCCCGACGAGCTCTACGCTCTCTTGGGCGATCCTCATTCCCATCTTGATGTGAAGAGTATGCCAGATTAGGCTTACCATATCTGGACCCGTCCTCATCAAATCTCTTATTATCAAATGAGGGGCGGTCTGACCTTTTCCTAAAGTCTCTTTGTTCGCCATCTCTTCTGGAGAAGGAGTCTCTTCCCTCTCTACCGAAGCGATTGTCTCTATCCCCTCTCTCTCTCGACTGATAGCGATCTTGGCCCTCTCTATCTTGGAAGCGGTTACGGCGTCGCTGGTTACGCTCTGCCTGGCTTCGTTCCTTACGATATTCTTGGCGTTCCTTGACATACTTCTCTCTGCCACGGAGGTAAGCCTCACGTTCTTCACGATCAGGGAGTAACCCCATCTCACTTAATTGCTGTAAGTGCTCGTTACGCTTGCCTTCAAATAGCTCGTATGCACGTAGCTCGCACTCTATAGGGCCATTGAAAAGCTTCTCTCTGTGAAAATGCTTTAGTCCAATCGCATCATAGCCCTCCTCTATACTTCCAGATATGATCCAAGCTTTCCATCCCATGAAAGTATGTTTGAGAGTAGAGCCGATAAGCTCATAGAGCTTTTCAAGATCATAAGGACGCATCCTTTCACCATAGGGTGGGTTCATAACGATGATGCCTTCCTTAGCAGGCCTATTCTCCTCAGTATAATCTTCGAACTTCTGTACGGTAAGCTCTATATACTTTTGTACACCCGTATTACGGATATTACCTCGTGAGATTGCAATCGCTTTAGCAGCGGCATCAGATCCATAAATCTTATGCTCAAATTGACGCTCTTCCCAATCCTCTAGTAGGTCACTTAGTAGGTCAGCGTCAAACTCTGGCCAACGCTCAAAAGCATACTGACTCCTAAAGATACCTGGTGGAATACTAAGAGCGATTAAGGCTGCTTCGGTGAGAAAGGTACCACTACCACACATTGGATCAAGTAGATCACACTGTCCATCCCAGCCTGCACGAAGCAGGATACCAGCAGCCAATACTTCACTGATAGGAGCATCATTCTGTCCCAAACGATATCCGCGACGATGAAGACTTTCACCACTAGAGTCGAGAGCTAACGTCACGATCTCATCCGCAATATGTATATGAAAGTGAACATCTGGATCAGAGACAGAGACATTAGGATTTCGCTCACCCTTGTCCTTAAAATAGTCACTGATGGCATCCTTAGCACGGTAGGCGACAAACTTACTGTGTGTAAACTTTTCAGAATACACGACCGTATCAAAAGCAAACGTACTACGGCTAGTCAAGAACTGATCCCAACACACATTATCATATAGATATTGATAAATCTCATCGGCATCCTTAGCTTTAAACTGAATAATTGGGACTAGGACCCTAAGAGCCGTGCGTAAGTGAATATTAGCCTTATATAAAATCTTCTTGTCCCCCCTGAAAGCAACCATTCTTCGTCCGGGTACTATATCTTTTGCCCCTAGTTGCTCCAACTCTTTTTGCAGGATATCCTCTAGCCCATGCATGGTCTTAGCCAACATGTCAAACTCTCCTGCCATAATGCTTTGCATCATCATTTATTGTATATGTGAAATAGCTTCATCGATTTCTCTTCCTATCAAATGGAACGCAAAGGTACAAATAACCAAGCAAATAGAGAAACCGTAGGATTATAAATGGTTTTATTCAAGTCCTTTAATGACTTCTTCTAATGTCTTACGAACCTCTGGATGATCCTCCCTACTTAGGGCGGTCTTGAGGTCAGGCAGATACATACGATACATCGCCCAGCCAACCAATTCCGCTGTAGCCTTACGGACACTAGGATCACTATCATGGATCAAGCCTTGTATCCAGCGCTTTGCATCCCATGAGTTATGCTCTATCAGCCATGTGAGGTATTCAATCTTTTCATCAGAGCTTCCGTATAAAAACTTATCGAAGCTAGAGCTCTCTTGCTTACGTCGCTCTGCTGTCATTAATATCTCCTCATTAAATTTATCAGGATCTACAAACTTAGGGTCAACCTCCTCTGCTACCTTCTTAGGTGACACTTGATGCACTAAGCGTGCTATCATCCATTGCATTCCAGGGGTAGCCTCTGGGTGACCAACTACTGACATGGTCTTACCCTTACCATATTCACTTTGGTATAGGAAGGTCTTATTATTGGTCATATTCTCAGGTGCATTACCCTCAACGTGTACATCACTTTCCATTGTAGCCAGTGATGTAAAGATAATATCTTTCTTAGGGCTCTGAAGTGCTACAGGGCCTTCGTAATACATGATATAGATAAGGGGTCTATCTGCAATCTCAGGAAATAGAGCCTTACCCTCATCTGTTAATGAGACCTTAGAGATACCTCTACCTCTATTATCATGCTCTATATCATGAGCTTCAGCACCAGACATTGACAAGCAAGCATAGTTAGGAGTATCTGTAATCAGATAGGCTCCTGCACAGATGCCTAGTACACCGCCACCATTCTTTACAAATTGACGAAGAGCCTCACGACCTTGACCACCCATATTGAGGTATTGGCGGCTACCACCTCCACCAGGTATCACCACCACATCATACTGACCAAGATGCTCTGAGGTCATACCAGATGTTGTGATTATATCTGCCTCTATAGCACGGTCCATTTCTAGAGCTGCTTGAGTCTCCCATACGCATGTTTCGGAACCACCATGGCCTTGGAATAAAGCAACTTTGATCTTATTGGACTGAGCCATCAGGGTCCAGGCCCCTATGAGTGTAACGGAAATAAGTAAAAGCAATCTTCGTTGTTTCATAAGTAAGTGTAGGTATAATTATTATTTTGTTTTGTGTATCCAAGAAGATGAGAATTCCGGCTTTTTGATCAACTCATTAAGGTAAGCTTTCGCTTCCTCTATGGTCTCAAAGCTATCGGCAAAGACGCGGTGGTACGTATCAGATACCAGTACTCCTAGATGCTCGAGTGATTCAATGTCCTTTGAATGGGTCTCGATATATTTGTCAAACTGGACCTCATTAGATAATGTCGCTATCACTATGTAATAACGCACATGACCCACTGGAGTGCGAACTATATTAATGTCACTCACATTATCCCTAGTTGTAGAAGCAGAGTCATCGGTAAAGTCTACTACCGGAATATCCTCCTTAGTTTCATTTGAGGTCTCTATGACACTCTTTTGAGGGGTTAAAAATCCTGCTTGATACTGAAGCTTGCCATCGGATGGATTAGTTAGCTTCTGGCTAGGAATCAACAAGGCAAGAGCAGCCACGACGGCAGCAGCCGTTCCATACCTTACGGCACGGAGATTAATAGGAAGGTAATAAACGTCCCCCTTCCTTCTTGATGTAGATAGGCTCTGACTCTCATCATTATTATGAGTCCGAAGCCTAGGTAGCATAGCCACCGGCTGTAAGCCATAATAATCCACGGAGAAAGGATGATCTGGATTAGGAATAAAAGAGATGCGTCCATCAGCACGATCCTGCATCAACTTCCCTACCTGTCCTATCTGTACTACTCCATTCTCAGAAAGAGCGGACTTCAACTCCTGTACATCACTCTCTAAAAGAGATTGAGCCCGTTTGTATCCAAAAGAGAAAGCCTCCGCATAACTCTGGACCAAAAGTCCATCGCCTTGAGACAGAGCGGCATTAAATGTAATTTCAGATTTACCTGGGTAGATCAATCCTCGTCCCATATCCTGTGATGCAGACCTATGATGACGTATGAACGCACCCAATGAGGGCACAATGACGCACTCCTGCTTATATAAAAGTTGCTCGATATGCTTTATGACTCTCTTCATATAGTTATCTCTTCGAAAATATCTTCCACCCAAAGGTACCAATATTTTCCCAATCACCGACTACTCTGCCCTAAATAGTCAGGGGTTTAGCTCCAAAATATCTTTAGATTTTTCTTAGAGCTATCCAAGAAAAGACCACCCCCTCCATTAGAGAGCTTTGTACGGAGATATTCTATTGCTTTCGAGTTGGATCTCCTGTATTATTATTTTTCCTGACCCCTCGTCTAAAGTGTATTGTGCCTTATCTATTATTCAAGTAATCAGCATATTAGATGATAATTCTGATAATTAGTTCTTTTTATGAAGCATCCAAAACGTGTTGCTCTTTACTAACTTTTTGTGTCAGTATTTGGCACTCACACATAGGTTAATTATTATAGGACTAGGGAGGGGTAACGAAATGGAAGGAAGTGGGCTGAAAAGTGAGCGTATAGAGGCACGGAATTTTTTCTATAGGAAGCAGATGTGCTTCACATAGGAAAAAATATTTTATCTTATATGAACGAGATGCGTTTCATATAACTTAAATATTGTCTGCAAATACTCTTTAAAATATGCTCTACTCGTGGCGTTTTGATACATATCTTACATCTCTTTATGTGAGTGGTTTATGGGTACTATTTTTTGTTTTCGTAGTGAATCCCTGCGATATAGTTTCTAGTGGCTTTCGAATTGTAAGGTAGATAGCCTTTACTAGCTCGGGGAAGGAATGTGGGAGGATGGATTCTTAAAAAATAACTATCTTTATGCGTGTTTACGCACTATTAAATAGCAATAAGTATGACTAAATTAATTATTCTATATTCTTGGATAGCCGGTATCACGGTCTTTATAGGTGGGATTATTGCCTATTTTTTCAATAAAAAATTTCCGGAGAAGTCAACAACGAAAACCGAAATCACTCACACTATGATGTCTTTCGGTGCAGGTATCATATTATCAGCTGTGGCATTGGTATTAGTTCCAGAGGGGATGGAAAAACTGTCATTGGTGCCTATGATCGTAACATTCCTTTCGGGAGCAGTGGTATTTATGTTTTTAGATCAATACTTATCCAAGAAAGGGGGAAAGTTGGCAACCCTATTAGCCATGATGCTGGACTTCATTCCGGAGGCAATTGCTCTCGGTGCTGTCTTTGCAACCGATATGCGTATGGCTACTTTGCTGGCTCTATTTATCGGGGTTCAGAATTTACCTGAGTCGTTTAATGCCTATAGGGATCTAGTAGCGGGGGATTTTTCACCCAAAAAGACGTTGATGAGCTTTTTTATATTGAGTTTCTTTGGAGTCTTTTCAGCACTTATCGGATATTTTTTATTATCTGACTCTCCTAATCTGACTGCTCATCTGATGATATTCTCTAGCGGTGGTATTCTGTACTTACTCATCCAGGATATTATCCCAGAGAGTCAAATGAAGAAGAATCATTTTATTTCGCTAGGTGCCACACTTGGGTTTCTCGTGGGATTGATTGGCGATAAGGTGATTTGAGGAAAGGGCGATGGCTCTAATGGATAAGATTCTTGTCGACAAAAGCTTTATGAGTGGTGTGAACGTGTGAGTGTTTGTTATGTAAAATGTTGATAGTAAAGGTTATTGCCCTTGTGGATTTTACTAATTCATCATTATTGGGTAATATTGTTATGTGTTACTAGTATGAAAGATGATTAGGTGATGAAGAAAAGAAATATACTTAAATACTCTAAGAGAGCATACGCGTTATTAAAGAACATACAGCCGAATGATCTGTATAAGTATGTCCCAAACTATGATGAGATGAGCTTGTACGATAAGTTGTTATCGGTAGCTGGGGTCTTAGGCGAAGTGGTGCTCTTACCAATCTTTAAGCTGTACTTCGTCCTCCAGGCGAAGAGTACTCCTATGCGTACGAAGCTGTACATTATGGGGGCGTTGGGCTATTTTATCCTTCCAGTAGATTTGATACCAGATTTTTTACCAGCGATTATAGGTTTTTCTGACGACTTGGTGGTCGTGACCTATGTACTGAAGTTGGTAAATGACTATATGACTCCGGAGTTGGAAGTTAAGGCTGTGGATGCCTATAATGCTTTGACACATAGCAAAAAGAAGAGCCATCCTACACTGTGGTAGTATGACTCTCAAGTGATGTTATCCATCTCGGTAAGGAGATGTGATGTTAGTATCTATGCTTTAGTACTTGGGCTAGCTCTCTCTTGGTGTCTCTCTCCTTGATGGACTCACGTTTGTCATACTGTTTCTTACCTCTTGCAAGGCCTATTTCTAGTTTTGCAAGACCTTTTCCATTGATAAATAGTTTGAGAGGAATAATAGTGAAGCCTGAATCTTTCGTATCCTGCTCGAGAGCTCTAATCTCTTTTTTATTCAGTAGTAGCTTCCTATCTCTTCGTTCGTTGTGGTTGTTATATGAACCAAAGAAGTATTCGGCGATGTAGAGATTCTTTACCCACACTTCTCCATGATCGATGATACAGAAAGTATCTACCAAGGAAGCCTTACCGAGTCGTATGGACTTAATCTCCGTACCCAGTAACATGATCCCAGCAGTGTAAGTGTCAAGTATTTCGTAATCAAAAGTGGCACGTCTATTCTTTATCAAGACACGTGCTCCCGCTTTGATCTTATTATCATTCTTTTTTTTCTTAGCCATAACATCTTCTCTCTTAGCTTACAAAGATAACATTTTTAGGGGGATTATAGAAGTGGTATGGCCTTTGAGGCGAAGAAGGTGACTAAGAATGGGACACTGAAATCACAGACAAATCCACTGTAGATAGAGGTGACTAGGTATTGTGGACCAGCTGACTTTAGGACGAATGGAAGGGTGACATCCATTGTGGTGGCTCCTCCTGATGAGATAAGGGCTAGGGGACCAAAGAGGCGAACAATAATAGGGGCGAGTAGTACCGTGAAGAGCTCTCGGAAGATATTTGAGAGGAGTGCCACAGCTCCTAATGCTGCTCCTACCTGCTCCGTGATGATTACACTTGATAGTGAGTAGTAGGCCTGTCCGGAACTGACTGCAATGGTGGTATATAAATTTTGATGAAGTATCAGTCCCGCTATAGCCCCACCTATAAGGCTGCCTACTATGCTGAAGAAGGGCAGCATTAGAAAGCGGGGTGGTATATGTCTGAACTGTGTTAGTGTCTCTGAGTTATTTCCTATACTGAACCCGACGGCAAACATCAGGCAGTAGAGCATCACGATGCTGACTCCTGCTTGTACGATTTCCTGCATCTTGCCATTGATCCCTACAATGATACCGAGGGCGAAGATGAGAAGGATGATCAGGTTATCTCCAAACTGCTCCCATATTCTATAGAGTAGGGGACGTCGTTGGCTTTCTTCGGCATCCTTTACTAACCGTTCACCCTTATGGGAAGGGTCTTCACGCTTTCCGATCTTCCATAGTACCCAGCCTGCTAAGATGGCCACGATGCTTGCTGTGAGTGCAATCACAACGGCTTGTCCTCCAAGCGAGGGGAGGTTCGTGATCACATCTTCATCTGAACCTACTTCTAATCCTAGAGTAAAGAGAAGTAGCCAGATGAGTAGGGTAATGCTTTTCTGGGTATAGAGGAATTGTCGCTTACGGAGGAGCCACCCAAGGAGGACTCCGAGAAGCATAATGCCTACAATCTTCAACATATCTGTGAGCTTATAGAGGTTTACTCAGCCGATGCTTTCCATAGAAGGTCTCCTATCAGCTCTTCTGGATAGGTAATCTCCTCTAGGAAAAGTCCTGTTGCTGGGGCCGTGGTTATATTTTGTGTCCTATCTTTTAAGTCAAGCCTCTTAATGAACTCGGCTTTTGTTATTTTTCCTCTCCCCACATCCATAAGAGTTCCGACAGTAGCACGCACCATGTTGCGAAGAAAGCGATTGGCGGTGATTTCAAAGCAATAAGTGTCATTACCTAGTGCTTTCCATTGGACACACTTGACCTGACAGATGTGTGTGTACACATCTGTATGACTCTTGGAAAATGTGGTGAAATCTTTTGTCCCAAGTAGTGACTGAGCAGTTTCATTCATCAACTCAAAGTCCAATGCCCATGGGACGTAAGTATAGAAATGTCTCGTAAAGGGGCTTCTGACTAGAGATATATAGTATCTGTAGGTCCTTGATGTGGCGGAAAATCGTGCGTGGAATTCGGGAGAGACCTTGTGGAGTGAACATATAGCGATGTCGTGTGGCAGAAAACGGTTGAGTCGGAAGAATAGCTCAGGTAGCTCTTCCTCTCTTGACTCTGAGAAGTCTATATGTGCCATCATCTTGCGGGCATGGACTCCAGTATCGGTACGACCTGCTCCTACTATGGGTAGAGGTTCTCTTAGGATGGTCTGAATGCGTTCCTCGATGGTGGTCTGTATGGTTCTGCCGCTAGGTTGGCTTTGCCAACCAACAAAATCAGTCCCATCGTATTGGAGCGTTAGGACATAGCGAGCCATGGTATCGTGATCATTCATGGTGGTATGGGTGATTGTGAAGAATAGTGAAGCCTCTGTATATCTGCTCAATCAAGAAGAGCCGCACCATCTGGTGTGAAAAGGTTAGCTTACTGAGGGATAGCTTTTGTGGGCATCTTTGATATACCTCCTGTGAAAAGCCATATGGACCACCGATAACAAAGATGAGTCTCTTGGGTACCGTGAGGGTTTTCTGCTCCAAAATCCTTGCTAGTTCTATGGATGTGGGTTGCTTGCCGTGCTCATCCATTAGGATGACATCATCCTGCGGAGCTACAGCAGATAGTATCATCTCTCCTTCTAGTCTCTTCTGCTCGTCATGACTTAGATTTTTCCGGGTTTTGATGTCAGGTAGCTCCTGTATTTCTAGTTGGATAAATCTTGAGAGACGCTTCTCATACTCTTGCATGAGGGCTCTGATTTCGGATTTGTCTGTGCGACCGACAAATAGTAACTTAATCCCCTGCATAGGCTATAGCTTTATATCAATAAAAACGGGTAAGTGATCAGAATATCCTCCTTTATAAAAATTACCCGTATAGGTCCTATTCATGATTTTGCGTTTAGCATTCCATAGTTCAGAGTGCTTGAATATCTGAATACGTTTCTGTGGAATCTCATTGAGTAGGTTCCCTGAGACAATGATCTGATCAGGAGTCCATAACCGTCCCGAGTAGCAGTGTGTACCCCCACCTTCACGCTCAATGGGGTAGGCGAGGTTATAGAGTTGCATAGAGTCAAAGATGGAGTCCTTAGGCTCAATCTTACGTGCTTGGAGTACTTTCTTGATCGGGATACTAGAGGGATTGTCATTGAAGTCGCCCATCACAATGATACGACTATCCTTGTGACTCTTTTTGGTCTTCGCAATAATACGCTGAATCTTCTCTATCACCTCAGAGCGTTTGGCTGTTGTCGGGCGAACACCTCCCCTGCGGCTTGGTGCGTGGACCACAAAGACATCTATCATCTTCCGACTAGCTTTATTCTGCAGTGTAATCCATAGAGAGTTACGACCTGTTCCATCCCTCTCTTCCAGCGGTCTAGGATCTTGGCCCAAACTATAATTCAGTGGTCTCCCATAATGTGGTACTTCATTAGCATGCACCATGCGATAGCGTCGGCTATCCCATAGGAGAGCCACATCGATCCCCCGTGGATCTGCACCCTTCGTTACAGCATATTGATACGGAATGTTTTTAAGAGAAGGTTGCTTCAGGAGGTCCTTTATGACAAGATCATTTTCGATCTCTACTAACCCAATTATGCCAGGGTAATCCCAACCAGAAATGTTGGAAATAACCCAAGCTATATGCTTTAGTTTCTGTCTGTATCGTTTTGTATCCCAGTGGTATATGCCATCAGGAAGGAATTGCTTATCATCCGTCTCGGGATCGTCAATGGTGTCGAATAGGTTTTCGACATTGTAGAACATCACCCTGACGGACTCCTCCTTAGTTTTTGGGTTTTGTGCGTTAGCTCTATTGTGGATACCTAGAGACATTATCAATATAATAAATAAAAGCCACTCGGTAACTCTGTGCCTATGTGGCTGAAGATACCGAGTGGCTGTGTACATTTTTAGATGCAACTTTAGTCTAAGAGGTTAGGATTACTTCTTAGGAGCATTCTTTAGAATCATAAGTAAGTGATCCCAGAACATCTTAACGGTCTTAATCTCCATACGCTCATCTGGTGAGTGTACGTCACGCATAGTAGGACCAAAGCTGATCATATCTAGGTGAGGATATTTTTCCTTGAATAGTCCGCACTCAAGTCCAGCATGGATCGCCTTAATTTCAGGATCCTTATTGAACAGATCATGATAAGTCTTCTTAGCGACTTCCATGATTTCGCTCTCTGGGTTAGGCTCCCAACCTGGGTAACCGTCACGCTCAGAAACGACTGCACCTGATAGTTCGAAAACAGCTGACACCATCTCTCCTACCATTTTCTTTAGAGATTCTGATGAGCTTCTTTGGCTAGTCTCTACATAGATGACAGGGAAGCCATCACGCTCTTGCATCTTCACGCTTGCTAGGTTGGTAGAGGTCTCAACTAGACCATGGATAACCTGACTCATACCCATTACACCATGTGGACAAGCTACAAGTGCGTAAAGTAGGTTGACAGTAGTCTCTTCATCGATAACAAATTCAGGTTTTTCAGTAGAGGTAGCTACCACTACAGCATTAGGATCAGACTCCTTGTGCTCATTGTGGATATCCCCAGAGAAAGTATTGATGAATACAGCGACATCCTCCTTCTGATTAGATGGGATACCGATGACAGCATGAGCTTCACGAGGGATAGCATTATGCAGGTTACCACCTTGGATGCTCGCAAGGACGAAGTCCACTTCATCAGCTAAGCCAAAGAGTGCACGAGCTAGGATCTTAACGGCATTACCTCTCTGTAGGTGAATATCACCACCTGAGTGACCGCCTGAAAGGCCCTTAACTGTAATATCTAGGTAGATAAGATCAGGATCAGCATAAGCTTTTTCGTAGTAATACTCTGCCATAGTACCCATACCACCGGCACATCCGATAAAGATCTCACCTTCGTCCTCTGAGTCTAGGTTAAGCAGGATTTCACTATCGAAGAATCCAGGCTGAAGCTCCATAGCACCAGTCAAACCTGTTTCCTCATCTATGGTAAATAAAGCTTCTATTGGACCATGCTCTATATCGTCCGATGCAAGTACGGCAAGCTGAGTAGCACATCCTATACCATTGTCAGCACCGAGGGTTGTACCTTCTGCTGTTAACCAGCCATCTACTATTTTAGTCTTAATAGCGTCTGTTTCGAAGTTGAATTCTACATCATTATTCTTCTCACAGACCATATCCATGTGGCTCTGCATGATGATGCTCTTGCGATCTTCGTAGCCTGAAGTCGCTGGCTTTTTCATGACGATATTGCCCACGTGGTCTTTTTTCATTTCGATACCGTGCTCCTTAGCAAAGTTTTCGAGATATGCGATCATCTTCTCTTCTTTCTTGCTTGGACGAGGTACCTTAGTAATCTCATCAAAGAACTTAAATACAATCTTTGGTTCGTGTGTAGTCATACTTTTTATAGTATATATAGTTTAAAAAATTATTACTTCTGTAAAGATAATGAATATCCCCCACTTTTCCAGATGAAAATTAGCTCTTTTTTGACAATAAATATCCTATTTGTCCAGGTTATTTTCTAATCCAGCGTGTGAAAGAGTAGGGATATAGATTCTTCTCGTCAGCCTCGTGTCGCTCATTCTCTACACATTGCCAAATATCTAGATCTATGTTAGGGAAGAATGTATCAGCATTCTCCCACGAGTGGTGTACCAATGTGATATGGAGTTCGTCAGAGAGTTCTATCCCTTGTTTGTATAGAGAGCCTCCTCCTATCAGGAAGAGCTTTTCGTCACGCACGCTCTCTAATGCCTCCTCAATGCTATGCACCACGAGGGCTCCCTCCGCTGTATATTCTGTATTCCTTGTTACCACTACATTTGTCCTACCTGGCAATGGACGCTTAGGCAGGGTCTCATAGGTCCTTCGTCCCATTACTATGGGGTGTCCCATGGTGGTTTCCTTAAAGTGACGTAGGTCTGCAGGTAGGTTTCGTCCCCATGGCATATCTCCATCTAATCCGATGGCTCCATTATCTGCCATCGCCACTATTAAATGTAATTCACTCTTCATACGGATACTTTAGCTTGAATGTGTGGATGAGGATCATAGTTGGTTAGCGTGAAATCCTCAAAAATAAAGTCCTCTATATCTTTTCGCTGAGGGTTGAGAGTCATCGTTGGTAATGGGCGAGTGTCTCTAGTTAGCTGAAGCTTCGCTTGCTCGATATGGTTAAGGTAAAGATGTGCGTCTCCGAGAGTGTGTACAAATGTCCCAGGTTTCAGACCAGTGACCTGTGCCACCATCATCAGTAATAGAGCATAGCTAGCAATGTTGAATGGGACCCCTAAGAAAATATCTGCACTTCTCTGGTAGAGCTGGAGACTAAGCGTGTCATTGGCTACATAAAACTGGTAAAGGATATGGCATGGTGGTAGCTTCATCTCCTCCAGCTCTCCTACATTCCACGCATTGACTAATATGCGACGGCTATTAGGAGTCTCTTTGATTTGTCGGATGGCCTCCATGAGTTGGTCATGTTCCTGTCCCTTGATATCCTTCCATCTTCTCCATTGTGCTCCGTATATAGGGCCTAAATCACCATTCTCATCGGCCCACTCATTCCAGATACGGACGCCGTGATCTTGGAGATACTTCACATTGGTGTCACCACTGATGAACCAGAGGAGCTCATGAATGATACTCTTCAGGTGTAGTTTCTTGGTCGTGAGCAGTGGGAACCCCTTACTCAGGTCATAGCGGCTTTGGTGACCAAAGATACTGATGGTACCTGTACCTGTGCGGTCCTCTTTCTTTATTCCTTCTCGAAGGACAAGTTCTAGAAGATCTTTATATTGTTTCATACTAATGGGATTTAAATACTATTGGGGAATGCTTGAGCCGTGATGGTCGTTTCACTGCCGCCTGTTGATACAAGGACGACTCCCGATGAGGGTTCCGTTACGTAGCCAATTTGGCGAACGTCCTCTATCGCATCGACCAAGTCTTTCATCCCAAGTGGTACGGTGAAGAGCAGTTCATAGTCATCACCACCATTCATGGCGACAGTTGTTGGTGATAAGCCAAACTCTTCAGCCATTCCTACCGTCTCGTGATCCATTGGGAGGCGTTGTTCGAAAAGTTTTGCTCCAACTCCAGAGGACTTACAAATCTGCAGTAAGTCACTAGCCAATCCATCGGTAATATCAATCATCGAGGTTGGTCGGATCCCATTAGACTGTAGCTGTCGAAGGATATCCAAGCGAGCGATAGGCTTCATTTGGCGTTGGAGGATATATTCTCTACCTTCAAACTTCGGTTGAAAGTCTGGCACCCCGTCATCGTATGCTATTTTCTCTCTAATCAATAGCTGTAGTCCCATATAGGCAGCACCGATATTACCAGTGACACAGATTAGGTCATTCTCCTTAGCTCCACCTCGTAGGATCTGTTCGCCTGAGGCTACATTACCAATAGCGGTGACACTAATTGTCAGACCCGTATAAGAGCTCGTCGTGTCACCACCAATGAGATCTACTCCATACAGCTCTGCACCGTCTTGCATTCCTCTCATCAGCATCTCTACATCTTCCACCTGAAAGCGAGTCGAAATCCCAAGCCCCACAAGGATCTGCTGAGGTGTACCTCCCATCGCAATGATGTCCGAAACAGCAGCGGTAACCGCTTTGAATCCAAGATATTGCAGAGGAAAGTAAACCAGATCAAAGTGAATCCCTTCCATTAAGAGCTCGGTACTGACCAGCGTTTTTGTCCCCTCTACTTGATCTAGTAGGGCAGCATCATCACCGATGCCTATGAGAGTGGTGGTATTTTTAGGGTGTCCAAAGGGCTTTGTTAATCTGTCAATTAACCCAAATTCACCTAGTTCCTCTATCTTCATTATCTATTAAAATTTGTATCCAAGTGTAAAGTGTAAAGTCTGATTCTTGAGGTTGAAATACTCCCCAATGTTTTTGTCAATGTAAAAGTCATACATACCTAGGTTACCTCCGATGTTAAAGACAAGATGTCGATACGTAGCACCTATCCCCATCTCTATACCATAATCGTAGGGGCAGTAGAAAGGCTCCTTGTGACTTTTCGATACCCCATCAGGCGCATAACTTTCTGAGTGTCCTGCAATCCAATATCCAAAATATGGACCAGCCTTGAGATGTATATCAATAGCTTGGGTAAGATGAATGCCTAATCTCAGAAGAAGAGGCACCTCTAGGTAATGGCTTTTTACAACGTAATGAGGATTATCTTTTACCCCTTTCGAAGAAATAAAAAGCCCACTCTGTACCGCAATGTTTCCTAAGATGCCTTGAGAAAATTGATACTCACCTATGGCTCCTGCACGGTACCCCACTATGGGCTTTGTCTCTATGTCTTGATTGTTTTTTATATTGCTGATCTGCAAACCAGCTTGAGGGATAACACTCCATCTCTTCTGAGCAATTGCGGGCAATAGGATCAGAAGAGAGGTTAGCGATAATATAATTTTCCTCATACCTTGGCTTTCTCTATATTTTTGGTCGTAATTATTTAGACAAACTTACGAAAAAAATAATTCTCAATCTTACCGAATTATTTTTTTGATGAGTGCTTTATCGTTCATTGATGAAGGGCGGCTCATTTCCTATTGAACAAGATGTTTTTGGTTGATGTAAGTGTCCTCTGTTATATGCACTCATTCTTAGTTAATCTAATGGGTAACGAAATGAAAGATACATCTTAAGAATAGGCCACTTGGGGGAGCCAAATTTCTTCCTATAGGAAGAAAATCTTCTTCTCATATGAAAAAAATATTTTTCCTATAGGAAGCGATTCTCCTTTATATGTCTAGCATTTTCACCTCTTTACCACTTGAAAGTAACTGGCTTGATTGCGTTTTGTTACCTGTTGTATATGTTTTATCCTTAAGGTGTTAGGGTTTTATTTTTTCACAGAAAGGAAAAAATTATGTATTTGAACTAACAAGGCTAACGTATGGCAATAGACTTACGTACTTTTTAGGTTGTCTTCGTGAGATTTTCACTCCCAGTAACTTTGTGTTTGGTATTTAGAAAGGCGTTAACGTTTTTGTGGAGGATATGCGGGGGTATTACCGAAAGATAGGAGTCAATTATACTAAAATAAAAAGGGTAGCTTTTGGACCTAATAGGTCTAAAAGCTACCCTCTCTATGTGCCTTATAATATCTTTATATTATTCTGCGTCCGTTGTTACCTTTGTCAGAAAGTCTCTTGTGGCCTCCCATCCTAGTGCACTTGCTCCTAATACAGCAGCATCGCTTTCGGATAAGTCACTCACCAGAAGTTTCACCCTCCCCTGAAATGTAGGGAGAAGATTCGCCTCTAGGCTTTTCCGGGTTGGTTCGAGGATTAATTTACCTGCCTTTGTTAAGCCCCCAAAGAGTATAATTGCTTCTGGACTAGAGAAGTGGACGGCATTAGCGAGAGCTTCACCAAGAATCTCTCCTGTACTCTCAAAAATCTCCTCAGCCATCTTGTCCCCTTTCATAGCTGCTTCAAATACATCCTTAGAGGTGATCTCTTCAGGATTTATTTTGCGAAGCAAGGAGTCGTCCTCCCGTGCACTTAGAAATTCCTGAGCTGTACGTGCGACCCCTGTAGCAGAGCAGTAAGTTTCCAGACAACCATACCTTCCACAACCGCAGATACGCCCATTTCGACGTACTGTGGTGTGTCCTAATTCACCTGCAAATCCATCATACCCATAGACTAACTTTCCGCCGACAACAATCCCGCTCCCGACGCCTGTTCCTAGAGTTATCTCAATGAAGTCACGCATCCCTCTGGCTGCACCGTAGGTCATCTCTCCAATAGCTGCAGCATTGGCATCGTTTGTGAGTGCTACAGGCAAGCCCTTAAGGGCATTCGATAATAGGTGAGCAAAAGGGATTCTACCCTTCCACATAAGGTTGGCAGCATAATCTATCGTCCCTGTATAGAAGTTGGCATTGGGAGCTCCTACGCCCACACCGTGAATCATCTCAAGTCCTCCTTCTTCATCAATCAAGTCTAGTATCTCACGTGCTAGTTCATCGATGAAGTCTTCTATGATAGGATGATTTCCTGTTTTTATAGAGCCAGATCGAAGGATCTTACCTCTAGCATCTACTATTCCAAAAACAGTATTCGTGCCTCCTATATCTACACCGACAACGAAAGGTTTTATTTCATTTACTCCTGTGGCCATATATGGGTTGTGTCTTTTTTTTATATCACTTATCTTGCTATTCTGTAATATCGATTATAGCAAGCTAGATATATCACTAAGGATTAAAATAAGAATAATCTTATTTATTAATCTTCGTGATAGATGGATTTGATTTTTTTATTCTCACTTATCTGCTTCTGAGCGTTGATGTCAACCTTCCACTCATCTTGCTCGCGTACTAGTTTGATCTGCTTGGATATCTCTTTTTTAGGAATTCCATTCTTTTTTACATCCTCGACTATTTTGTCTTGGATCTCCTGGGGCAGTTCGCTTAAGTTTTTCCACTTTATGCCTGCAATACTTTGTAGATCGCTTAGAGAAAGCTTACCCATAGTCTCTGTGTCAGGTAAGATAAGCTTAAACATGACGGTCGCAGTTTCACCCGTAACAGTTTCCTTAAAGCCTTCGGCTTTTATGATGTCTTTTGCTTCTGGAATGAGTTCTAAGGCACCCTTTAGCTCAGTTGGGATTGAGTAGAAAGAACGGAAATTTTCGAGTGTTAAGGCTTCCTTGTCCTTAGTAGTGAGAAGGCTATAGAGCTGTTCAAAGTTTTCATCTATTTCAGCCTGAATAGCTACTTCAGCCACTTGTTTTGGTTTTTCACCACCACAGCTGGTTAAGCCAACCAATAGAAGACCCATAATAAGGAGGGTCTTATTTATCCATTTTAATCCATTCATAATCAGTATAATTATCAATTAAAAAATATTGACCTGTTAGGGGTGAGTGCCAAAAGGGCAGGATTACGACCTAACATTGGTACTAAGTTACGACTTTTTTATTAATATTTAAAACGCAAGTGCTTTGTAATTTCCAAATCTACTCTAGTGAGTATTCATCTATCTGCCTCTATTTATCTGTACTTACTCTTTTGTTAGGAGTCATTTAGTACAGGCTAGGGCAGATGTGATCACCTCTCGTATGGGTGGCTATTTGGCACCATAGTGCTTATCGTAATATTCTTGATAAGCACCACTCGTGACGTACTCCATCCAGTCTTGATTAGTCAGATACCAAGCGACGGTCTTCTGTAGTCCCTCCTTGATGGTTAGTTTGGGTTGCCATCCCAGCTCCCTGCTAATCTTACACGAGTTTACAGCATATCGGACGTCATGGCCTGGACGATCGGTTACAAACTTGATTAATGGCAGAGAGTGTCCCTCGGGATTTCCTAGATTACGATCCACTGCTTCGATTAGGATCTTAATTAGTTCTATATTTTTCAACTCATTGTGCCCCCCGATGTTATAGGTCTGCCCAGGTTTCCCTTGTCGCAAAATAAGATCAATTGCGTCCACATGGTCCTGTACATATAGCCAATCCCTAATTTGTGATCCGTCACCATATACCGGAATGGGTTTTTGGTGAATGATGTTCCTAATGACAAGTGGTATCAGCTTCTCTGGAAATTGGAGTGGTCCGTAGTTATTGCTACAGTTGCTGATCACTATCGGTAGTCCGTAAGTGTCATGGTATGCACGAACGAAATGGTCTGCAGATGCTTTACTTGCAGAGTATGGAGAGTGAGGGTCGTACCTATTCTTTTCTGTAAACGCGTCCTCATTTATATCAAGCGAGCCATATACTTCATCTGTGGAGATTTGGTAGAACAGTTTGCCATCGTAATGGCCATCCCAGTAAGTCTTGGCTGCGTTCAGTAGATTGACCGTGCCATTAACATTGGTATGGACGAAAGCTTGTGGGTCTGAGATGCTTCTATCAACATGGCTCTCTGCTGCTAGGTGGATGACATGTGTCACGCAGTGCTTCTTAAAGATTTCCATCACTGCAGCCTCGTCTGCTATGTCAGCATGTTCAAAGAAATAATTAGGATAATCCTCTATCTCTTTGAGATTAGCCAAGCTACCAGCATAAGTGAGTGCGTCGAGGTTAATGATGTGATACTCTGGATAGTTAGGGACTAGGTGTAAAAGTAGGTTGGAACCAATAAATCCGGCTCCTCCTGTAACTAAAATACTCTTAGAAAAGGTCGTCATAGTTTGAGGTTCTTGAAGTTAAATTGGATTGGAGTACCCTTTAGGGTTCTCAGGATGATAATGAATGTCAAATGTAGAGGCCACGTTTCTTACGAAAAGATGGGCTTCAGGATTCATCGTTAGTATGCTTTCGTTATCAATGCTGACGATCCCATCATTGGCCATCTCTAGTAATCTTGGGTATTGTAGTATGTCTAATTGCTCTAACCGCTCAACCTTCAGTCCATGTCTCCTAGCATGTTCTAGAGGGCTGGTGCGATAATTGCACATCAAGTCGGTAATGATATCTCTAGCTAAAGACTCCTCCAAGCTCAGCTTATAGCCGATGCGAGTAGGTAACTGTCCATGGTCAATAGCATTATAATAGGCTGGGAGATCCTTGACACTCTGAGCATAAGAGTTGTGAAGCTGTGAGATCCCAGTGATACCTAGGGCATAAACCTGTCCTGACAGCTCCAATGGGCAGTATCCTTGGAAATTGCGATGCAGTGTGTGTTGCTTGAGAGCCAGAGCCAGAGGGTCATCAGGGAGTACAAAATGGTCGAGTCCAACCTGTACATACCCTGCAGAGGTCATCAATGTAGCAGCCCTATCGTACATCTCTTTTTTTTCATCAACCCCAGGAAGTCCAGCCTTTTCTAACATTTTTTGCTGAGGATAGATCCATGGCACGTGAGCATAGGAGAAGGTGACTAACCGATTAGGACGAAGCTCTACCGCGTGTTCGATAGTACGTTCAAAAGAGTCGGGTGTCTGGAGTGGGAGCCCGTAAATAAAATCTAAATTGACACGCTTACCAGCGTCCTGAATACGCTCTACCACTTCACGTATCTCCACCTCTGAGGGACGACGATTAACAGCACGTAAGACCTCTGGGTTAAAATCTTGTACTCCAATGCTAAAGCGATTAAAGGAGTGTCCGATTAATGAGCTCCACTGCTCCTTAGAGAGAAACCCAGGGTGGGCCTCAATGGCTATCTCAGCTTCTTCTCGGAGGGCATATCCATGGGTTAATTGCTCTAGGACTTCTGCAATAAAATGAAAAGGCACCGAGCTAGGGGAGCCACCACCGAAGTGTATCTGTGCTATCGGGCGTTCAGGATCTATTAATCTTTGGAGGAGTTGGATTTCCTTATAAATGTACTGGAAGTATCGCACCACCTCTGACTCCATTTTAGGCATCGCTTGCTTATTGCATGCACAGTAATGACAGATTTGGCGGCAGAAAGGGGTGTGGATATAGTACGATACAGACCGCGAACCCATTTCGTTGCTCCTGATAATATCTTTGGTCAGGTCATCCGCCGTGTACTTGTCCGTAAAAAGGTTTGCTGGGGGATAACTAGTATAACGAGGTACAGGGATATTGTACTTCTTTATTAGAGCATCGCTCATCATAATTCAACTTCTTCTACTACTTTCTATTGAATGCCCTATAAGTGTAGCACTCGAGACTTCATCTACTACCACATTTACGAATTGCCCAATCTTATGATCACCTTTGTCGAAGACAACCACCTTATTCTGTTGAGTTCGGCCATAGTATTGATCTCGGCTTTTCTTTGAGAAACCCTCGACTAAGACTTCAAACTCCTTTCCTATATCATTCTTATTGCTTTCCTCCTGAATAAGTTGCTGAAGGTCTATCATCTTCTGTAAGCGTTCGAGCTTAACCTCTTCAGGGACATGATCCTCTAATCGCTTCGCAGCGTAAGTCCCAGGTCGTTCTGAATATTTGAATAAGAATGCCGAATCGAATCGAATCTCCTTCATGATATCCAGCGTCTCTTGAAACTCGGCATCACCCTCGCCATGAAAACCACAAAAGATATCTGTCGAGATCCCACAGTCTGGGATGAGTTCGCGAATCTTAGCCACCCTATCTAGGAACCACTCTCTAGTATAGCCCCGTTTCATATATTTCAGTACCGTATTGCTACCACTTTGGAGAGGTAGGTGGATATGATTACAGATATTAGGGTGCTTCGCCATCATCTCGATGGTGGCATCAGTCATGTCTTTAGGATGAGGAGAGGTAAAGCGGATCCTCATATTGGGAGCAGTAGTTGCTATTAAGTCGAGCAACCTAGGAAAGTCATAAACATCTCCATCAGGAGCTACATAGTGGTATGAATTAACCGTCTGTCCTAGCAAGGTTACCTCTCGATAGCCAAGCTCTACCATGTGCTTAAGTTCATTGAGGATACTCTCAACCTCACGACTACGTTCCCGACCTCTAGTGTAGGGGACAATACAGTAGCTACAGAACTTATTGCAACCACGCATTATGGAGATAAAGCCCGAGATGTGGAGCCCCTCTAGCTTCAGAGGGATCACATCCTTATAGGTTTCTTCTGTAGAGAGCTCTACGTTAATGGCCTTCTCACCACGCTCTGCTGCCCCCACTAAGTTAGGTAAGTCCAGATAGGCATCAGGTCCCACCACTATATCGGCGTGGTGCTCCTCAAGCAATCTATCTTTGACACGCTCTGCCATACAGCCTAGCACGCCGATAATCATATTGGGGTTATGTTTCTTTCGAAGAGCGTCTATCTGAGTCAGTCTATTGATTACCTTTTGTTCCGCATTGTCGCGCACAGAACAGGTGTTGAGAAAAACGGCATCAGCCTCAGTTAGATCCTCCGTCATCCCGTATCCATCGGTCTCCATAACAGCGAAGACCACTTCTGAATCAGCCACATTCATTTGGCATCCATAGGTTTCGAGATAAAGGAGCTTAGGCTGCTCTTGATTATTTATCTTAATGTCAGTCATCTATATTTCTAATTTTGGTAAAGTAGCACAAAAAGGTTACTTTTGAAGACAAAGTTACTGAAACTTAATGATACAGACCGTTAGATTACTCAATTAAGGATTACAAATAAAATGGAAGTAATATTAATCATTATTGCTTTAATAGCATTCCTATATATATGGAATCTCATCAAACGCACTTACAAGGTTGATAGCTTAGATGAGCTATTAGATCAGCAGGTCAAGACCCTAGAGGATGAGGATGAACTCCTCAGTGAATTTGATGAATGGGAAGAGTTTTATAACGAAGGGAAAGAGGAGAAGTCAGCTGATAAGCAAATAGAAGAGAAACTTCCTGAACCCAAAAAGCCTGTTTTTATTGAAGGCAGAGGGTATATATTTCAGGAGACAGCGTTTGTCAATGATGATGATCTTGAGCTTGAGATAATAGATGAACACATGGATGAACAAGGTGGGGTAGATCCTTGGTTCATCCATGAGTCCTTACGAAAAGATCTCCGTCGAGGAATTATCCTAAAGGAGGTGCTAGGCAGCAGATACAATCACAGGTATCAATAGTTCTCTACGGTCTTCTTTCTATCCTCTTTTGTTTCTGGTAGAATGAGATTTAGGAGGACAGCGATAATGGCAGATAGCCCTATGCCAGCGAATGTAAATCTTCCGAATGATAGTGCCGCTCCACCTATTCCTGTAGTGAGGGTTACCGATAGTATGACTAAGTTGCGAGCACTGCTTAAGTTGACTTTCGCATTCAGGAGGGTATTAATCCCAGCCCCAGCAATGGTCCCAAAGATAAGCAACATAATCCCGCCTAGCACAGCCGAATTAATACTCTGTAATAAGGCACTCACCTTTCCTATCATAGCGAAGACGATCCCAGTTACTGCTGCAATACGCATGGTCGCTGGGTGAGTAATCTTGGTCAAGGTCATGGCTCCTGTCACTTCTGAGTATGTGGTAACTGGAGGAGCTCCGATAAGCGAAGCAAATAAGCAAGCTAATCCATCACCCAACATGGTGCGGTGAAGTCCAGGATCTTTGACAAAATTCTTTCCCGTCACCCCATTCACAACATATAGATCCCCAATGTGTTCAATCACAGGGGCTATCGCTACTGGAATCATATATAGAATCGGAGCCCACTCCCACCTGTCGGGTAGGATAAAGTGAGGAAGGCTGAACCATGCCGCTTCATGTACCTGAGTGAAATCCACGCCAAAGAAAATTAGATCAACAAGGTACCCAACCACGATACCACAGAAAATAGGTATAAGTTTCAGTAGCCCTCTAGAATATAGTGTTACAACTATCGCTACTGCGAGGGATATAAAGGCTAGAGTCCAATTGTTCTTAGCCATGTTAACAGCAGAGCCAGAGAGAGATAAGCCTATCAACATGATGATCGGACCTATCACTATAGGAGGGAAAAGCTTATTGATGAATTTGAGTCCAAAGGACTTTACCAACAAAGACATTACGATATATACGAATGCAACCCCCATGATGCCGAAAATGGCACCTCCAAGTCCGAATATCTCCGTCGCACTGACAATGGGAGCGATGAATGCGAATGAGCTACCTAAGAAAATAGGCACCTTACCCTTCGTCACAAAGTGAAAAATGAGAGTTCCTACTCCTGCGGAGAATAAAGCTGTGGCTGGATCCAATCCCGTGAGTAATGGGACCAATACGGTGGCACCAAATGCCACAAACAAATATTGTATGCCCACAATTGTGAGCTTTCCTTTTGAAAGAGTGTTATTGCTTTCCATGAGTTTTAAGTTCCTTTATAATCTCTAGTTGTGTATATAGAGCATCTGACCGCTCTTACTTATTTGGTATTGTAATAGAGGGGACTGACCTACTCCGCTAGTGGGATTGCCAATACCCATCGATAGGTCATAGATGGTATGACACTTGGGGCATTCTGCGGATCTTAGAGAGTTGTCCTTTATGATCCTAATCGCCACCTTTTCAGGGTAGTCGTATGGGCAAATCAAATCATATACCGAATAGGGCTGGTCGGACGAAAGTCCATGAACGATCAATAGGCCGCAGTGCCCTAGGTGTTCGTTATAAAATTGAGGCTCGGTATAGATTCTAAACGCTAATGGCTCCAATAGCTCTCTCCCCTCATGATTCAAATCTATCTGTAGATTGGCAGAGGCCATAGGGATATTTGCATTAGGTAGGGGTGAATCATTATCACAAGAAAAAAGCAAGAATAGTAGTGCGGTCACTACCATCCCTGCTTTGATCTTTGTCTTAATTTTCATTTACTACTTAGAGGTGCCTAAAAGTCTATCAAAGTCAATCTTCTCTAAGTTATTAGCTAGCTCAGCCATGATTGGCTCTGCTTTTGACTTGATCATACCCGACAGAAAAGCTGGTACACTGGCTTGTATAGAAATCTGTCCCAGTGTCGTATCTGCTCCATGCTCAGTAAGGTTGATGGAGAGCTTAACGGGGACGGGGCTTTTGACAGAATGATACTCTACCAAATTTGGAGCGAGCACTTGAGAACGCTCCATAACTATTTCACCCATAGCACCAGTATCTACCGAAATTTGATTTTCCTTAAGGATGGCTATCTTAGCGGGGATGCGGTCGTGAAACTTCTCAATGATAGGGCTTAGGGAAGAGGGGTTCTGCACCAAGCCAAAGATGGTATTGATATCTTTTTTTAGTTCAAAAGGCCTGCTCGTAATGGTTTGCATGTCCGTATAATCTATATTTTATTATTTACCCCAAGTGTCAGGACTTTTCCTCCACTCCTGTAGGGTTGCTTCTTGCTCCTTTGTGATGTATTGACTAGCGATAGCCTCTTGTATCACGGTGTTATAATTACTGAGGGTGTAAAGCTTGACACCAGCTTCTTCAAAAGCCTTAACAGATGTGTCCAATCCGTGTGTGTAAATGGCCACCATGCCAAGGACTTCGCATCCGTATTGTCGAAGAGCCTCTACAGCTTTCAGACTACTGCCCCCAGTGGAAATAAGATCCTCGACTACGACCACCTTATCTGTTGGCAATACTCTACCCTCTATAAGATTCTCCATCCCATGATCCTTAGGCTTGGAGCGGATGTAGCTAAAGGGGAGTGCTAATAGATCTGATACCAAAGCCCCTTGTGCGATAGCCCCAGTAGCGACGCCACTGATGGCGGTGACGTTTGGAAATTCTCTTTTGATCAATTCAGCCAACTGCTCCTTGATGTAGGTGCGAACGCGAGGGCTTGAAAGGGTAACGCGATTGTCACAATATATAGGACTCTTCCAGCCTGATGCCCAAGTAAAAGGTGCTTCTGGCTTTAGCTTTACAGCCTCTACCTCCATAAGCATCTTTGCTATGTTTTTTGCTACTTCTTCCATGATATATCTATTACACTGTTATAAAATCCACCAAAGATACAAAAACTAAATTTACTCTCGTAGCGTAGAGGCAAAGTTAATGCGGTGCTCAATGCTCCTGCCGAGTGTGAGCTCATCCGCATATTCCAGTTCGTCACCAAGAGAAATACCTCTAGCAATAACCGTTACTAATACATCTAGGTCTTTAAGTAAGCGATAGATATAAAAGTTGGTGGTATCTCCTTCCATGGTGGTACTAAGAGCGAGGACTACCTCCTTGATGCCCTCTTTTTTTATTCGCTCTGGAATATCTGCGATGAATAAGTCATTGGGGCCCATGCTATCCATAGGGGATATAATCCCACCTAGTACATGGTAATAGCCATTGTACTGCCCAGTTCGTTCGATCGCCATCACATCACGTACATTCTCAACCACACAGAGCATTCTGCTATCTCTCCGAGGGTCCGAGCAGATGGAGCAGAGATCACTATCGCAAATATTGTGGCACTTATGGCAGTATTGAATCCCATCAATGAAGGCATTGAGCCCGTCAGTTATCTCATGAGTAAAGTCCTTATCCTGCTTCAAGAGATAGAGTGCTAGGCGTAGAGCACTCTTCCTGCCGATACCAGGAAGCTTACTGAAGGAATCTACTGCTCGCTGAAGAAGAGGGGAGAAATGGTCTAGGTTATGCATGCTCCTCCTTCTTCGTCATTGAAACACCCTTGAAATCTCTCCTTCGTAGTACAAAGTCTGTACCCAGATACTTCTCCCGTACCGTAGGGTTTTCAGCTAATTGCTCAGCCGTCCCTTGGAATAGCACTTTGCCCTCAAAGAGCAGATAGGCACGGTCTGTGATGGATAATGTCTCATGGACATTATGGTCAGTAATGAGGATGCCGATGTTTTGCTCCCTTAGTTTAGACACGATCAGCTGGATGTCCTGTACAGCGATGGGATCGACTCCGGCAAATGGTTCGTCTAGCATAATGAACTTTGGGTCAATTGCCAAGCATCGTGCGATCTCAGCACGCCTCCGCTCACCACCGCTGAGCCGTTCCCCAAGGTTTTTACGCACCTTCTCAAGGCCAAACTCAGCAATCAAGGACTCTAGCTTCTCTATCTGCTGAGGACGAGTCCTACCAGTCATCTCTAAGACCCCCAAAATATTATCTTCTACCGACATCTTCCGAAAGATAGATTCCTCTTGTGCTAAATAGCTTATCCCTAATCGTGCTCGTTTATAGATGGGTTCTTTGGTAATCTCTTCTTCATCCAAAAAGATCCGTCCATTATTCGGCGTAACTAGTCCTACGGTCATATAGAAAGTGGTTGTCTTACCCGCACCATTAGGTCCTAGCAAGCCCACAATTTCGCCTTGCTCTACCTCGATGGATACGTGATTAACAACGGTTCTATTCTTATATTTCTTTACTAAATCCTCTGTCCTTAATTTCATAAGTATATCTCTCCTTTATCTCCCTTATCTCCACAAAGATACCTTTTTTTGAAACCTTTTAGAACCAGAACTCTCAAAAAATAGAAATCACTCACTCATGGAGAGTGTTGCGGAGAGGTTATCTGCTGAGAGCAGTGATTGCTTTCCAGTTTTGGCATGTACCTTAAGTATGTTCTCTTTGACCTAAATCTTAGCACTCTGTACCTTATCCATAATAGAATCATTCAGACGATTTCTATCGAAAATTTTTCGAGAATAGCTTTTTGTGGGACATTTCATAAAGTATAGTGGAGTCTTAGAACTAATGCCAGTGTAATTGATGTAAAAACCTCCGAAATAAGAACTTATTTCGGAGGTAAATAATGTAAGGGTAAAGTTATGTGATTACTTTACTCATATACAGCCACAACTCCGCAGGCATTAGCAACACCTGTTTGTATCGCGTGGACAATTTTATTTGTAGATGGGTCAAATATTACAACATCTTGTCCCATTCCTGTTAAGTAAAGATAATTAGAGTTGTTGATGGTACCGATATGATATTCCATGAGCAGGGAAATCCCAGCACCTTCTAAATCAAGATCAATAGAAGATGCCTTGCCTGATAGGACATCTATTACATTGGTTGAACCTTGTAATAGTGACCAATTAAATTCACACGTATAAACTTTATTATTCTTGTACGTTATATCGGAGGCATTAACGTCCTCTATCTTATTGATGCTATCATCACTAAGATTCAATTTATAGAGAGCATATTCTGGATAATTGGTATTAAAATAGAGTATGCCATTGTTTGCAGATACGATTCCCGTTGGATTTTTTGCTGTTGTAATAATCTTTGTTTCGGTCATTGTTGATACATTTACAACAGATATTTTATTGTCTGCTCCTTGCCCTGAGTTGCACACATAGATGTTTCCGTCATAGTAAGTTAAACCCTCAGCTAGGGTGCCGCTTAATGCTGCGTGACCATCGAGTTCAAGAGAAAGTGTATCAAGTCGAACAACCTCATTTGAATAACTGCTAATATACAATTTACCTCCTTCGGAAATAATATTACGAGGCTTTGCTGGTGCACCATTCTTATCCTGAAAAGGTAGTCGTTTAATAGATTTACCTGTTTTTAGATCTAAAACTTCAACATAGTTAGTTCCTTCTTCTGATCCTGCTCCAAATCCAGGGCCTGTAACAGCGATGTACATTTTACTCCCATAGACTTTTAATGAGTTGCCTGTATCTCCCAGTTTCTTTCCATTTATGGCCTTAAACTGTTTTTTCGAAACTTCGCCCTTTGCAATATCAAACCAAGCTATTTCCGAGTCATTTTTGCCCATGTTCCCTTCGCTTAGAATCCAATAGCCCAATAGGCGAGGTCTTTTCTGTTGTGTTATTCCTATTTTTAATTGGTTCTTTGATTTAGAAATCAATAGGACTTCGGAGACTCTTGTTTTGTTTTCTGGATTTTCTTTAACTTGAACTGTTATTTCTTTTATTCCTTTTTCATAAGACAATTCCGCTGAACGTGTTGAAGGAATATCAGATACGATAACGTTTATCCAATTTGGAGTCTCTGATACAAACCATTCTTCGTTGCTGTCAACCGTGAATGACTGCTCTCCTCCCTCGAAAGAAAAAACAAGCTCATTCTCCTCAAGATCTACACCTAAATGGGGTTTGAAATCATCCTTTTTACATGCTGTGAAAGCTACTACAACAAGTAAAATCGCATAAATTCTAATTTTTCTCATTTCTTATTCTAATATTTAAAGCTACACTTACTGAATACCTATCGTATTCTTGTTCTTTATATGATTTATGGAATCGTAAATAATCTATTATTTTTAAACCTGACAAAGCTACGACTTTATATTTATATTTCAGAGCCCTTTAAGTATGTTCGTCGTAAATATAAATGGATATAAAAATGTTGGAACGTACGTCTGCTAATCTGCTATGAAAGATGCTATTTATTGCTGTTCCCCGTTACGTGTTCTTTTGTCATACTAGAATAAGTATTTAGAGTTGATATTTATCTGGAAAGCCGTCTTTTATTTTACTTTGTATTCCTGAAAAAAAGGACACTTTTGCAGGTACTAATATTTATCTATAGAGCTTGAATTTTTCGTTATGAAAAGAAAAAATGATACTGTCCCCAAAAAGTGTGTAAGTCCCAAGAATGTTATCTTTGAAAAGTTAAAAACAAAAGATAAACAAGAAGATGAGACTTACACAAATGCAATTTAAGGAAATTCTATCAAACGTGATGACAGAGCCAAATGGAGTTGGTCGTTTAATGGAGTTAATCATCGAAATAGCGATGCAAGGGGAGAGGGAACTGTATAAAGAAGATAGTGGCGATGTGAGCAATGGATACCGCCCCCGTCGCATCTTTGCGAGTGGTAATATGCTAGAATTACGAGTACCCCGAACTCGACAGCAGGGCTTCATGCCCTTGATTTTAGGCGTTCTCAAAGATCAAGAGAAAGAGATGGGAGAACTAGCAGGTTATCTATATAGCTGCGGTAATACGATGGAGGATATCTCTGGAGTATTCGAGCGTTTGTATGGTAAACGTTATAGTACGAGTCAAATCAATCGTCTCTCCTTATCGACCCAAGAAGCAGTAGAAGAGTGGCGTCAAAGACGTCTACCGAGGACTTTAGAGGCACTTGTTATCGATGCTACATATCTTCCTGTACGGAGAGGAGAAAGTGTGAGCAAGGAGGCATTTTTTGTAGTGATGAGTTTAGATAGCGAAGGACGTCGAGACATCGTGGGTGTCTATAATAATCCAACAGAGGGAAGCGGCATCTGGGGCGAGTTTTTTGAGGATCTAAAAAGCCGAGGACTCGAAGAGGTAGGACTAATCATTTCAGACGGGTTGAATAACATTGAAGAGGTTGCACGTGAGCACTTTACAGAAGTGGAAGTCCAGCTCTGCACGGTGCATCTACAGCGAGAAATAACTCGAAAGATACGCCCTCGAGATAAGTCAGCCATCGCAAGTGATCTACAGGAGGTCTTTAGTAAAGACGGCTCAAGAAGCTCACCTTTAGATGGCCTAGAGAGCTTTAAAAACTTTGCGTTCAGATGGCGTAAGAGCTATCCTTTTCTCACAAAAATAGCTAACGGTCAGAGGATAGAGTATTACTTCACATACCTAAAATACGACGTCAGTGTTCGCAAGTACATTCATAGTACTAACTGGATAGAACGCTTCAATAGACAGGTAAAGAAAGGGGCTCGATATAAATGTGCATTACCTAGCGTAGAATCCGCTCTACACTTGATAGGTAGTATTGCAATCAATGCAAACTATCTGAAGAAAAGAATAGGAGATCTAACTCTTGGACTTAGGAAGAACAATGAAAAGTAAATAACAACAATGTGCTTTATTTTCCAACACAAAGATATCAACCTAAAAGAATACGGCAAGGCGGTGTCTCCGCGGTGCTACGACAGCCTTGCCTTAATTCTTTATTGGTCTATCTTTAATGTTTATGGAAAACAAAGCGAAAAAATATGTAGGTTTGCTTTTCAGAGACGCATTCTGCCGTACACACTTTTGGGGACACTACCGAAAAAATCATCTAGATGTCTGCGGATAGTTTTTGTGATATAAAAAGAGAGGCGAGCAATATATTTTCCTTTGCTGTAACCGTAGAAATTATTTCTAATGGTCCAGAAAGTGAAATATATTGCTCGCCTCTATTATCTAATCAGGAGGTGTTGGTCGTAGCTAGTCTATTGAGATAATGTGAATAAATCATTCACTAAAGGGGTACAATCACTAGCTGCAGCACACCCCCCCTCTTACTTAAGCATCAATGTGGGGGTTTAGAGTGTGCCACTCACTTACAGGAGGGATAATCCCCATTTGGATAATCTCATCTCTCAATTTGCATAGGTGTTCGTAGCTAGCGTCTAGATCCGCCATCTCTTTAGGTGTACCTTGGATCTCTTTGTGAGTAACGGTACCGTCAGGAAGTATCTCGGTCTCCATCGCCATCATAATATGCTTGAACTTCTCTGTGTTCATATAGCATCCACTTGGCCAGTCAAATTTCTTTCCACCCATTGCAGCACGAATCATTTCTAGTGATAGGTATGCAGGGCTTTGGAAAGAAGAGCGACCACGAAGTTTGATGATGTTCGCACCACCTTGAATGACGCGTTCACGTAGTTCATTCCAATCCTCGCGAGGGAGTTTTTCTGTATCTACTAAGACAATCAGTGGTGTACCTGCAATTTTTACCTGAGAGGCAAAGACAGCCATAGTTTCTCCGTGACCTCCATAGGTGCGAGCACCCGTAACCTCATCTTGTGAGACATTGAAGTATTTTGCTAATTCGCTCTGAAGTCTGGTGCTGTCTAGAGCCGCTAGAGTGGTTACTCTATTGGGTTCGATGCCAGCATGAAGCATGGTGACGAGTCCTGTTATATCTGCAGGATTGAAGATAACTGTAACGTGCTTAACATCTGGGCAGTATTTGCGAATATTCTGTCCTAGTTCAGCGGCTACCTGAGCGTTACCTTTGAGTAGATCTTCTCTTGTCATGCCATCTCTACGAGGAGCACCACCTGATGAGATAATGTATTTAGCATCTGTAAATGCCTCTTCGATAGAGGTGGTGTAAGTCATGTTGATGCCATCAAAGTCACAGTGATGCATCTCTTCTATCATTCCCTCAAGAGCAGTAGGGTTAACGTCATACAAGCAAATGTTTGGCGTTAGTTTCATCATTGCTGCTGTTTGTGCCATGTTACTACCAATCATTCCAGCAGCTCCTACAATGACCAGCTTATCGTTTGTCAAAAAATACATATTCCTTCTTTCTTTTTTAGTTTATATACCGTAATATATTGTCATTTATTCGATATCTTAATCCGCACACAAAAATAATAAAAATAAATCAATAAGGGAAACTTTTCTCTATTGAAGTTGATATTTAATCTTTTTTGTGTAATTCAGTAGTTAATAAAGCCCAAAAAAGTCCTTGCTAGCTGTAAAAAGCTCCGCAAGGACTCTTATTGATTTTATGCGTTTGAGATATGAATGTTATTATTTGAGAGCTATGCACGATGGCTATTTACTGTGTTGCTTTCGGCATTCGGGTTTGGTCTTATTAATACGTTCCCCATATCTAAAGCCTTAGCACTTGATATCATATCCATCTTGTAAGCTTTCGCCAGATTTTCTATAAAATCTGTGAGAATAACACTTTGCGTATCATTCTATATTATATGTTGAATTCTTTTCTAAAGAAATCAACTAGAGTGAGTTCTTCCCAAGTAAATAAATCTACTTGCTGTCCAAATTTTTCTGCCGCTCTTGGAGTTCTACCCATGTGTCCATAAGCTGAAGTCTCCTGATATATTGGTGCCTTAAGGCGAAGATTCTTCACTATGCTGTATGGACGGAGGTCATATATCTCTTTGAGCTTCTCGGAGATCTCTATGTCCGAAAGACCAACATTGGATCTGCCATAGGTATCCACAAAGAGGCTGACGGGCTCAGCTAATCCTATAGCATAAGCGACTTGTATTTTTATTTCGTCGCTAACACCTGCTGCGACAAGGTTCTTAGCCAGGTGTCTTGTGGCGTAGGCAGCGGAACGATCTACCTTACTGCTGTCTTTTCCACTGAAGGCACCTCCTCCGTGTCCAGAGCGACCACCATAGGTATCCACGATGATTTTTCTTCCTGTAAGTCCAGTGTCGCCTGCAGGGCCACCAATTACGAACTTCCCAGTTGGGTTAACGTGAAAAATGATGTTATCATCAAAGAGATCTTGCACCTTGTGAGAGTACTTTTCGATTACCTTAGGGAGGACTATATTCTTAATGTCCTCTTTGATCTTTTGTTGCATTATCCGATCTGCCTGTTCTTGCTGCATACCATCGTGAGGCTTGACGAATTCATCGTGTTGGGTACTCACTACGATCGTATGTATGCGGTTCGCGGTCCGGTCAGTATTGTATTCCAGTGTTACCTGACTCTTTGCGTCTGGGCGAAGGTAAGGCATAAGCTCGGGATCTTCCTTTCGGATGCGTGAGAGTTCTTGGAGAATGGTATGGGAGAGTTCTATTGGTAGGGGCATGAGGTTGTCACTCTCATTAGTTGCATAGCCGAACATCATACCTTGGTCTCCTGCTCCCTGGCTTTCGGCACTTTCCCTGACTACTCCTCGGTGAATATCAGGACTTTGTTCATTGATGGCAGTTAATATACCACACGAATTACCATCAAAGAGATAATCACTTTTGTTATATCCAATCTCATTGATTACACGGCGAACAGTGCGAGGTATATCCACGTATGCTTCGCTGCGAAATTCTCCAGAAATAACTACCTGGCCAGTAGTGACGAGGGTTTCGCATGCTACTTTGCTCTCTGGGTCCTGTGCTAAGAAATCATCTAAGATGGCGTCAGAAATCTGGTCGGCGACCTTATCTGGGTGCCCCTCGCTTACTGACTCTGAGGTGAAAAGATAACTATTCTTACTCATAATGTTGATTATTATATATCAATTAATGCCGAGTAAGTGTGGAGAATATGCTATGAAAGAAGGTGGTGAATAACAGAGATAGGAGGGATATAGAATCCCAAATCCATAAAGGACTGCTAAATAATCAGCCTCTTTAGCATTCTTTTTACGTGGTTGCAAGCAGCACAAATCTCTCCACGACCAAACACGACAATGGTTTGTAAATTTTTTTCTTCGTCCACAAAGATACATAATCTCATTGGATTATTCATCTTTTCTTTCAAAATCACTATAATGTGTGATGATATGAGTATTATCGCTTTAATACTTTAGTGATAGGCATTCGAAGGCATCCTTGCTTCTTTTCTACGTATCTATGGTATAGGGTATAAAGTATTAGACCTACAGAGATGCCTACCGCTGAGCCGAAAAGGACATCTTCAGTGAAGTGCTGAGATAGATAGACTCTCGAAAACCCTAGTAATGCTGCTAGGATAAACGCTATTAAGGCGATATCCTTACGCTTAGACATTAGGACAATGCAGATCATTAAAGCGAAAGCAGCAGAGGTATGACCTGAGGGAAAGCCATTGTGACTATACACCTTAACGCCCTCCACTAATGGTAGTGAGTGGTCGGGATAGAATAGCTGAAAGTATACTATAGGACGTGGCTCTCTGAATACTAGTTTGAGTCCATTTGTGACGAGTGCATTGATGCCAAGTGTGACTAGGATGTATAATGATGAGCCGACCTTATAAAATAAATATCCAATGGCTATCACAAAGGGTAAGGACGCACCTAACTCAGTATAGTATCTGAAGAATGAGTCGAGAAATGGGGTGTGGTACTGATTCATCGTCAGGTGTAACATCCCTTTGTCTGTCATCAGTATTGTCACTAAGAGAACAGTAACGTAGATAAAGTAAGGGATGAAGAACCATAGGAGATATGAGTAGTCTTTCTGTCTCATTTCTTCTTCTTAAATATTTTAGATTTCATGAGTCCCCACTTATTAAGTCTATACTTTATGGAGACGCCTAAAACGCCAAAACCGTAGATAAAGCTTCTCTTGAGGTTAATGGAGGAGGCTTCTTCAAAATACTTTGTAGGACAAGTCATCTCTCCGATTTCATAACCTGCGTAGAAAATCTGTGCCAGCATCTGGTTATCAAAGATAAAATCATCCGAGTTGACGTTGTAATCAATACTTTTTAGCACCTCGGCAGAGAACGCTCTGTAGCCTGTATGGTATTCGGATAGCTTCTGGCAGAGAAAGACATTTTCAAAGAAGGTAAGGAATCTATTGGATATATACTTGATCATGGGCATTCCCCCTTTTAATGCTCCCTTCCCTAAGATACGTGATGCTAAGGCTACAGGATATACGTCGTTAGCTATCATGTAGGCCATGGAATGAATCAGCATCGGAGTATATTGGTAGTCGGGGTGAACCATAATGACGATATCGGCTCCTAGCTCTAGGGCTCTATTGTAACAGCTCTTTTGGTTACCGCCGTAGCCACGATTATGTTCGTGTTTGATGACCTCCTTGATCCCGAGGGCATATGCCTTCTGTACTGTACGGTCGCTACTGGAGTCATCTGTTAGGATGACCTCATCAACGATATCAAATGGGATTTCATCATAAGTCTGCTCCAATGTTTGCTCAGCATTATATGCTGGCATTACTACAATAATTTTCTTACCATTAATCATAAATCTATATTCTTTTTCGTTCTTGACATTTCTTTTTGGGGATAACGAGCAAAGAAGGCGTATCCGTTTTTTTGGTAAAGTGGTACCAAATCTCTCGTATTCTTTTCCAGATACTCGAGATCTCTTGGGACATTCCAAGTAACAATATATACTGGTTTGTCTATCTGACCACTTAAGAGGTAGTCAACATCATCAATATTATTTTGAGGTTGTCGCTTAGGGTAGAAGTAGATGGCATAGCTCTTATAAACAGAGTGTATATAGCAATCTTCGCCTTCTTTCTCTTTCAAAAATTCTATCACAGCCCTTTGGCTATAGGCCTCTATCTGTTTTGGAAAAAAGAGCACTCCTAAGTATATGAAGAGTAGTGAACCACTCAGAAGGAAAATAAGGGACTTCAGTGGCTTACGCTTTTTGTAAACAATAAATAAAATCACCGCTATGATGAGTATGATGCCAAAAAGCCACTCAAAGCCATACCAATGTGATGTGGCTTGGAGGTTTTGTACCGCGAAGTCGTCTTTGATGTAAGGGATTAGATGTATCTTGAATGAATCAATAAATGGGATGGCAATGGTAGCTAGTCCTACGGGGATGGAGATGACTAAGAGTAGAGTGTCGATGATCTTACCAGGCTCCAGTTTCCCCTCTCTCCACTTCTGAATATACCACGCTGCTAAGAATGTGATAGGGAAGTAGCACATGGATGAGTAGTGTACAATCTTGGTCTGAATGATTGAAAAAAGTATTAGTACCACCCAGAGGGTAATCATCATCCATCTGAAAAAGTGGGCGATGTTTTGGTCGTCCTCCTTTTGTAATATTCTTCGTCTCATTGTTGGTATTGCAAAGACTGAAGCTGGGAAGACGCCAAAGAATAGGATGATGAAGTGATAGAATGGAAACCCTCCATGTCCAGCATCCTGTTGTCTGACCAATCTAATTTGATAGACGATGAAGTCCCATATAATGTCTTTGTGTCCACTAAGTATCTGGAAGATAAACCACAGGCCGCCAATTAGTGCAAAAGCGATGATGAAAACGATTACATCCTTCCATCTAAAGCTAGATATCCGCACTTTTGCTGTGAGTATATAGATCCCAAATGTGAGAAGAAAGATAAGGAATCCCGCTGGTCCTTTGGTCAATGTAGCTAACCCTAAGAATACGGCAGACAGTAAGGCTTGTAACATCCTATTGCCTTGATGTTTGGGGGCTGTATAGGACATCATAAAGTAGATGCCTAAAAATATAAAGAGGTTGAACCAAGGGTCTATAATACCTGACTTAAAGTAGAAAAATGGGAGGAAGGAGCAGGCGTATAGTAACGTCCAGGTGATCCCAAATGAGTATGACTTCCAATGCTTGCCAATAAGGAAAAGAACGACGAGTGTCACTACTCCCGCGATAGCATTTGGAAAGCGTGCCGCAAATTCATTGACTCCAAAGATCTTCATAGAGAGTGCCTGCATCCATATAAATAGAGGGGGCTTCTCCCAAAAAGTGTTGAAGTTAATCTGAACATTTAGATAATCCCCCGTCTTTAGCATCTCTCGTGCAGATTCAGCAAAATTGATCTCATCCCAGTCGAAAAGATGTACCCCACCTAGCCCTGAGGTAAAGAGGAGTAGTCCAAAGAAGGTGATGAGAAGGGGTGTGAAAATATGATTCTTAGGGTTCATAAGCAATGTGAACTAGCATTCAGCTCATTTTAAAGTGAGTTAAGCTTACTTCTGGAGTTTTGCAGTGGTTAGGACTTCCTGAACTATATCGTCATTCTTTGAGAGTCGGATTACCTTGTGTTGTCCTCCGAGTTTGCCTTTTTCTTTCATCCATTTGTAGAAGGTGCCTTTTGGTACAACGTCAATTACTGGAGGCTGTAGCGAAAAGTCTTTGTACCTCTTTGCCTCGTAATCCGAATTGAGTTCCTGTAATACTTCATCAAATCGTTTTGCAAAAATAGACATCTCGTTCGGTGCTTCTTCCCACTCAAAGACCCAGTGATGATAGCCCTTGCCTTTCTCACTAAGAAAGACAGGTCCTGCTGTATATTCGCGTATCTTGCAGTTGAACTCCTCATTGAGTCGTGCGAAGGCCTCATCAGCATTTGTTACCATCAGTTCTTCTCCAAAAGCATTAATGAAACTCTTAGTACGCCCTGTGATGATAAACTTATAAGGGCTATCATTGGTAAAGCTGATGGTGTCTCCAATGACATAACGATATAAGCCACCAAGGTTGCTGATGATCATTGCATAGTTTTTCCCAAGCTCTATGCCTGAAAGAGGTACGGTAGGGCAGTCTTGGAGATGGTCCTCATCATACTGATCCATGGGGATGAATTCGTAGAAGACGCCATAGTCAAGCATTAGGAGCATAGATCGATCGGCTGGGTCATCTTGTATGCCGAAGAACCCTTCTGAGGCATTATAGGTCTCCATGTAATTTACCCCTTCGCCAAGTATCTTTCGGTACTCCTTCTCGTACGGTGTGAAAGCAATTCCTCCGTGAAAAAAAACTTCTAGGTTGGGCCAAATCTCTCTTATAGTCTGCTTGCCACTCTTCCTAAGTAATTCTTTCATAACAGAAAGCATCCAACTAGGTACGCCTGAGATATTACTGATATCTTCTTGGATGATAGCATCTGTAATGAGGTCTAACTTCCGTTCCCATTCAGGATATAGCACTATATCAATATCCGGAACTCGTAGCAACCGACCAAAAGAGGGCATCTTCATCAGAAGCACAGCTGAAAGGTCCCCAGTGTGTATAGTCCTGTCTTTATGGATGCTTGTATCATACGTTCCAGCAAGAGCAAACGCCTTGTGTCCAAGGATGTTGCTTTCTGGATGATTGAGTAGATAAATGAGTATGGAGTCTAACCCACCTTTGAAATGGCATTGGTTGAGATGTCGAGGATTGGTGGGAATGTATTTGCTCTTGGCGTTGGTCGTTCCACCACTTTTAGAGAACCATGACGTGCGTTCATCTGTGAGAATATGACGTTCCCCAAGTAGCATTTGCTGAATGCGAGGTGCAATGTCTTCGTACTTAACAATGGGTACTTTCTTGGCATATCTTCCGTATGTGGTCCGAGAGTTAATCCCTATCTCTGCACCGTACTTGGTGCGAGCAAGAGTCTTGGATATTTTTTCAAGTTGCTCAAGCTGAATATTATGTGCATCAGTACGATAGCCCTCAAGCTGTCGCCTTCTCCTATCGGCTATTTTCTTGGCTATAGCTGTTTTTATATCCATGTTCTGATGACGCCTAATCGTTTTTGTATTTAATGAAAGAACTTTGTGTAGTGATAGATACAGTATCTATCACATATACAAAGCTCTTCTTATATCCAATCTCAGTAAGGCTCATACTTTGGTATAGCCCTTTAAGTGCAATAGGATTATTTATCTTCTTTCGTATTGACTAGTGGCTCTTCATTGCTGCTGTAATTGTCGTTCAAGTACTTTGTTACAGCACTGGTAATGTCGTAAGCCTTTTCAGCATATAAGATGTTATCACCACCTGCATTAGAGAAAATGACTTGGAACTTACCAATCTCGGTATTATATTTCTTCACGTGATCCATAATGGCATCCCTCAGTTTTGTGTTCATGTCAGCTTCTTCCTGCATTAGCTCTGCCTGAAGTTTCTGGCTATTGACTTGAAATTCTTGTTGCTTCTTAAGGATGCGTTCTTGCTCACGTTGTGCTCTGCTTTGATCAAAAAAGGCATTGTTCTCAATCTTACGTTGGAATTCCTGCATCTCTTTTTCTAGAGCACGAGCCTGTTGATTAAGTGTAGCTTGGCTAGACTCCATTTTACGCATTAGCTGATCCCGTAATTCCACGGCGTAGGTGTAGTTGGTAAGAAGGCTGTCAATGTTGACGTATGCAATAGGCATTTGGGCCGACATTTCTACACCTTCTGTCATTGTTCCAGCGTGAGTTGCATTATTAGCACCTTTTTTATTCCCCGAAAAGTGTAGGATAAAAAGGATCACTACTGCTATTGCCAAGATGGCCGAGATAATAGTATTGGTATTCTTCATTTTTTTATGTATTACAATCCATAGCAAGTTTCCTTGCTGCTTTTATAAATGTTTTGTGTGACAATCTTTATTCTACTCTTTCCTCTTTTGCTATTCGGTCAAAGAGATTCTCCTCTGTTTGGGCGAGATGGTGTTGATGCCGATGACAGCTTAACCCCATGTCTGTAAGCTTTTTATTGTCATCCACATGACTGCTAGGAAAGCCCCACCTTTTTGTAAAAAAAACACGTACACCGAGTAGTAAAATAACTATAGCTACAATGGTAAGTGTCAGTAATAATGTCTGAGTCATAAATCTTGGACTTATAAATTTGTCCTCAAAGGTAAGCCTTTTTCCCTCAATAGCAAAGGGTTTAACCCATTTTTAGAATATCTAAATTCTTCTGGAATTCAGATATTCTAAAAATGGGTTATGAGGCGTATGCTCTTAAAACTGTACTTCAGGAGCTGTTTCCGATCCAGGAAGAGCTTCAAAATAGGCCTTCTTAGAGAAACCCAGAATAGAAGCGACAATATTACGAGGGAAACGGCGGATATAAGTGTTATAACCTTGCACAGTATCATTAAAGAAAGCCCTCGTTGTAGCTATTTGATCTTCTGTTGTTTCTAATTGACGCTGTAGCTCTTGAAAGTTGGTATTGGCTTTAAGATCAGGATAACGCTCTACGACTACCATGAGTTTACCAAGTGCCTGAGTTAGATTGCCCTGTGCTTGGTTGAACTGCTGAAGAGCTTCGGGTGAAAGATTATTAGGGTCAATGTTTACCTGAGTAGCTTTGGCACGGGCTTCGACTACCCCTGTAAGGGTTTCCTGCTCGTGTTCGGCGTACCCCTTAACGGTATTAACGAGATTCGGAATGAGGTCGGAGCGTCTTTGGTACACATTTTCGACTTGACTCCAAGAGGCGTTTACACCCTCTTCAAGGGTTACCATTTTGTTGTTTGAAGAGATGCCATATCTTGCACCCAAAAGCACGACAACGATTACTATGATGATCGTTATTACTGTTCCTTTTTTCATGATCTTAATTTTCTCTTTTATTAATTTGATTACTTTAATTTCACCTCTCCTCTTTCGATTTTTCTATTACAGTATTTGCACTGTAAGATACCTTTCTTTTTATCGAGTACAGAAAAGTCACTTTCCATAGGTTCGTTATTCGTGATGCACTTTGGGTTGGGGCACTTCACGATGCTATGTAGTCTATCTGGGAGAGATACATTTATTTTTTTTACCACCTCATAGTCTTTGATGACATTGATGACAACCTCTGGTGCTACCAGTGCCAGTTTATTTACTTCTTCTGGAGTAAAATGCTTTTTTTCCACCTTGATGATGCCTTTTCTTTCAAGTTTTCTACTCCGGAAATTTCGGCCAATGGTAATGGGGTATGGAAGATCAAAAAGATCTAGGAGCCTAACGACAGGCTCTACCTTCTCTACTGGGATATGATCAATAACGGAGCCATCCTTGATGGCTGGTACTTTCAGTTCGCCTTTTTCTATATTTGCCATGACTTTTTAATCCTTAACTTCAATTCCTAATGCTCTGCAAATCATTGCCTCTCTCACGTAAAGCCCATTTTGTGCTTGTGTAAAGTAATATGCGTGTGGTGTCTTATCCACATCTATGTGGATTTCATTGACCCTAGGGAGTGGATGAAGTATTCTCATGTTTTCTTTCGCCCCCTCTAATAGTGGAAGGTCCAAAATGAAGCTGTCTTTAATTGCTTTATAATCTTCATCATCTGTGAATCGTTCTCTTTGGACACGAGTCATGTATATGATGTCACTCTTTTTTATGACGTCATTAGTCAATTCCCTTGAGTAGTCTGTTTCTATCCCATATTCATCGCATAATTCTCGATACTCTCTTGGTAACTCTAGTTGCTGAGGTGCTATAAACGAGAATTTTGGTGAGAAGTGGTGCATCCCCTCGATAAGTGAATGTACCGTCCTTCCGTATTTAAGGTCGCCCACCATAGTGATGTGAAGATCCTGGAGTGAGCCTTGTGTTTTACGGATAGAGTAGAGATCTAATAGGGTTTGAGACGGGTGTTGATTAGCACCATCACCTGCATTGATGATGGGTACATTAGTCACCTCGGTTGCATACAATGCGGCACCCTCTAGGTGATGTCTCATGATGATGATGTCGGCATAGTTACTGACGATCTGTATGGTGTCATTGAGGCTTTCGCCTTTTGAAGTGCTAGACACTTTTGCATCCGAGAAACCAATAACCTTACCGCCAAGACGATTAACAGCTGTCTCAAAGCTCAGTCGGGTACGAGTAGAGGGTTCGAAAAAAAGCGTTGCTGCGACCATTCCATTTAGGAAATCCCTGTTGGGTCGCTTTTCGAAACGCTCTGCTACATCAAGGATCTCTAGAATCTCTTTGGCATTTAATTGCTTAATGCTGTATAAGCTTAAATTGTTCATATCCTTTTATTTAAAATAACAGCTACTTTTTGATAACAAATATACGATTTTCATCATGTATTCATTGGGTTAACTTTATATATATTATGAGTGTCACATGGAAGTGTTTCTTAGCCTTCAATGGAATCAGTTCGTTGGGATGAAAAAATAGGCGTCCAAAAATGATGGAACGCCTATTTTTATTGTTTACACGGAGTATTTTTCCAGTAGCTGAGGTTGCTTATTGAGTATCCTCAAAGCATCCTTGGCTGCATTTTGGTGAGCAATCTTCTTGGATGTCCCGATGCCGGTAGCTATGCTTACTTCGTCTGGACCTATCAATAGTGCACAACGATGTATGATCCCTTGACCTTTTTCGAGATGGGAATCAATGTGGGCAAAATTGAATCTTATCTTATGTTTCTGCATTAAGATGATGAATTCCGTTTTATAGTCCTCCTCCTTTTTTGAAATAACCTTTAGATTGCTTTTTGAGACAATGAGCCTACTTCGTACAAACTTGGAAGCTATATCAAATCCCAAGTCTAGATATATCGCTCCTACGAGAGCTTCAAGAGCATTCCCGAGTAGGTCGCTATTCTTCAGATCTATACTATCGTCGGCATATAGTACGGTGTCAAGTCCTATTCTTTCAGCTACCGTATTTAGATGATTTCTATTGACGATGAAAGATCGGATGCTTGTGAGAGTTCCTTCACTTTCATTTGGGTATAGTTCATAAAGAGCATGCCCTACGGCACAACTGATCACAGAGTCTCCCAGGTATTCAAGTCTCTCATTACTCGACAGTGCGTCGACGTTATCGTACGATTTGTGAGTAAGTGCTTGTCGATATAGATCTTGATGGTTAATTGTGTATCCGATTAAGTGCTCTAAGAACGCTGTTAGAGGATCATCATTCTTCTCCAGTCTATTCCCTTGAGTCGGTTTTTCCTTAACCTTGCGTATTGGCAACCATTTTAGGGCGTAAGCTATGAAGTGGGTGAGTTTTTTTGACACAAGCATAGATTTATGTCTTATTTATTAAACCCCCTAGAGTATTTCTATTTCTGAAAATTCTCCAGGGGGCTATGTCTTATATTTGTTACTTAGTCAGTCTTATTTACTGAATTTCTTAAAGATGACTGAAGCGTTATGACCACCAAATCCAAATGTGTTAGAGAGGGCTATATTGATTTCCCTCTTTTGCATTTTATTAAAGGTGAAGTTCATGTTATAATCAATGTCTGGGTCATTGTCCCCTTCTTCATGGTTGATAGTTGGTGGAACTACTCCATCTCTAATGGCTAGAATACATGCCACCGCTTCGAGGGCACCAGCAGCTCCTAGTAGGTGACCTGTCATCGATTTTGTGGAGCTGATATTGAGCTTGTATGCGTGTTCCCCAAATACATCCTTGATGGCTTTGACTTCGCTAATGTCGCCAACTGGAGTAGATGTTCCATGAACATTGATGTAATCAATATCTTCAGGACGTAAGTTGGCATCCTCAAGTGCATTTTTCATCACTAATTTAGCTCCTAACCCTTCTGGGTGAGAGGCTGTGAGGTGGTAGGCATCAGCTGAGAGTCCAGTGCCTACTAGCTCGGCATAAATCTTTGCTCCACGAGCTACAGCGTGGTCGTAGTCCTCGAGAATGATGGTCGCAGAGCCTTCTCCAATTACAAAGCCATCGCGACTAGCACTAAATGGCCTGGATGCAGTTTCGGGGCTATCATTTCTAGTTGAAAGTGCCATCATTGCGTTAAAGCCACCCACGCCGCTAATGGTTACAGCTGCTTCTGCACCACCAGTAACGATCATGTCCGCCTTTCCTAGCTGAATTAAATGGTAGGCGTCAATCATAGCATTGGTCCCTGAGGCACATGCTGAAAGCGTAGCATAGTTAGGACCATGAAAGCCATATTGCATACTGATGTGGCCTGCTGCCATGTCTGCAATCATTTTAGGAATAAAGAAAGGATTAAAGCGAGGTCCCCTTTCTTCATCATAACCTAGAATCTCTTCTTCAAAAGTTTTCAATCCCCCAACACCACTAGTGTAAATAACACCAGCACGATTTTTATCTATTTTCTCAAGGTCAATTCCAGAATCGTTTATAGCTTCAGCCGCACTGACCAATGCGTACATTGTAAAGAGGTCGTATTTCCGAGCCGTTTTCCTGTCAAACAGAGTTTTAGGGTCGAAGTCTTTTACTTCGCAAGCGAATTGGGTCTTGAATTTCGAGGCGTCAAATCGTGTGATCATTCCAGCCCCGCTTTTTCCAGTCTTGAGTGCTTCCCATGTTGTCGGCACATCATTACCCAGCGGTGTGATAGCTCCTAGCCCTGTTACTACAACTCTTTTAAGTTCCATATCTCTTTCTTCTATTTGTGTCTAAATCTGTCGATTCTGCGTTCTCTTTCAAAAGAGGCTATAGCACGCACCCCCGACAAGTGCCAGTTGGTCGTTGCTATAGCCCCATTTTCCTGTTGTACCCACACCTTATTATGGTCGTGTACTTGTTTTGTTTTCGCTTTAATAGCGAGTTTGGTTTACTTTACAGCTGCCTCAATATGACTGATAGCATCACCTACAGTCTGAATAGACTGAGACTGCTCATCTTCGATCTTGATATCAAATACTTTTTCAAATTCCATGATTAGCTCTACTGTGTCTAGAGAGTCTGCACCAAGGTCATTTGTAAAGCTTGCCTCATTGGTTACTTCGCTTTCGTCAACGCCTAGCTTATCAACGATAATTTCTTTTACTTTAGCTGCAACATCGATATTTGCCATAATACTTTTCTAAATTTGTACGTTTTATAATAGTGTCTTGTTTCAAATTTCCTACAATTATAGTTATCTTTATCTCGAAGCTCGAATAATTGCGTAACAAAGATACATAATTAATGCACATTGCAAGGGTGGTTGTGCTAATTTAACATATATTTGATGAAAAAACTGGCTATTTTCGCATCGGGAGGAGGGACGAACATGGAGGCTATAACACGTTATTTTCTAGATAAAAAGCCTTCAGATATTGTTGTGGCTTGTGTTATAACAGACCAAAAGAATGCTTATGTAAGAGAGCGCTCTAAAAAGTTTGGCATACCATGTTTCTACATGTCCAAGCAGCAATTGAATGATAAAGAGTATCTATTAGGGTTGCTTGATACATACTCCGTAGATGCCATCGTCTTAGCTGGTTATCTTCGATTGGTTCCCACTTTCTTGTTAGAAGCTTATCCCGAAAGGATTGTCAACATTCATCCTGCACTTCTACCTAAATATGGAGGAAAGGGAATGTACGGGATGAATGTGCATCAAGCGGTGAAACAGTCTGGTGAACGTGAGACAGGTATTACCATTCATGTTATTGATCAGGAATATGACAAGGGTAAGACTCTGTTTCAAGCAAAAGTTTCTATTGAGGATACCGATACTCCTGAGGATATTGCCAATAAAGTGCATGTGTTGGAGCACAAGTACTTTGCTCCAACAATTGAGCGTTGGCTTAATTCAAACTGATTTAATATCCTGACGTTGTTTTTTAGAGGGTCAATTCGCTGATGATAGTACCATCTTTTAGCACTATCCATGTGTTAAATGAGTGCAATCCTTCAGTGAGTTCGAAGACTCTTGCTCCCTGCCCTCCAGGTATGTTCCCATAGGTGAGCTTGCCTCCAGTACTCCTACCATATATGAGTTTTAACCCATAGTAATCGGATACATAATCATTCACATGATCATGTCCCACACTGGTAGCCATGACATCTCCCGAGATAAGCATTGCAGCACCTAATCCAGTGTTGATTATTGGTGCACATGGTTTTTCTAGACGATGACCAGAAAGCTTGTATGACTCATCATTTGCTACAATGTTGTACTCAGGAATTGGGATATGAAAGAATGCTAATGCAGGTAATGGTTTTCCCTTATTTAGTTCAGTGTATTGTTTGCTTTCTTTTAGATACCATGCTACCTGATCCTGTTTGATCCAATCATACCCAGTAATACCTCTGTCCTGCAAGGAAGAGTAGGCATGGCTATCAATAATGTATATGAGTGCTTCATTGTTACTACTTTCGTGACCCTTTAGTTCGATGATATAATTGGTGATTCCAGAAATACCTTTGGTGGTTGTGGTTATATTGTATTCCATTGCTGTCCGAGGAATTCGGAAATGGGTATAATGAGGGGGCTCAATCGCTGATTTTATGCGGTTGAGCCTCATTATTTTGAATTCCAAGCCCCCTCAGTCAAAAAGAGTTGCCATTTTGGGTGGTTCCGAGGCATCTTTTAGACACTTTTCCCAGTCTTTTTCGGGATAATTAAAGAGACTATAGAAGTTGACGTAATACATTAAAGTTATTCTGACCATTGTAGCAAGACCAGAGAAACTCCAGGACCGATCCAATCGCTGTTTCATTATCATCAGTAACAGATTGGCTATCAAGGTTACCCAAACTTGGATCTTGATTGCATTGGCACTCTCTCCGTAGAAGTATCTAAGAGGAAAGTTCTGTTTCAATTGCTTGAAGAGCAACTCTATAGCCCATCTCTCTTTATAGATCTTGATGATTTCATTAGGATCTGACGTCAAATCATTCGTCAGTAGCGAAATGAGGCGGTGTTTCTGTACGTCAGCGTACGTGATGATACGAGCTCGATGCTTAATCGCTTCTCCTTTCTGTAACTCCTTTTTGAAGGTCACCTGTTGCACACGAACCTCCATTCCCTCGTGTTCCGTTTGATAAATAGTGTCCTTCTCCACCTTGTACACCAAGTTTTTCTTCATCTTAGTGACGTAGATAACCCCTCTCTGCGTCATCTCCTCAAACTTAGCATAGTTGATATAAGCACGATCCATCGCAATGATATCACCCTTCGATAGATGTGATGGTATGAGCATAAAGGAGTCATGAGTGGCTGCTGAAGTGAAGCGGACATCGGCGGGAACACCTTCATTTGCATGGATAACAGTGTGTACTTTCACTCCGCCTTTCTTCTTCCCAATCTTGGGATGTCTTCCAACACCTTTGAAAACGATGTTGGAGAAGAGAGTTATTGTGGTGGAATCAATAATTTTAAGTTGGTTAAACCATTTAGGCATATTTCCTCCTCTACGTTGCCGGCTGTCCGATGAAAGAAGATGATGGTATCGGGCGTATAAGCCCCTATAGATTGCTCCAAAAACTTCCTCTGGACGTCTTCTATTTGCGTCTGAGAGAGTACTCTTACATGCGATATTTGCAATTCCTAAATGACTGAGCTTTCTTGCTTCAGATTGCATGGAGACAGTGATCTCGCGTAGTGAATCAAATCGATTGAGGATGGCATAGAGCATCACAACGAGGTGTGTCCATGCATCAAAACTCTTAATGTAACGTTCGCCTCCAAGTTCCTTGCTAATTCGAAGAACTCTTGACTTATCAATATTCTTTGTGATCTGAGAATAGAGCGGCTGTCCGATAAAATGTGTACTTTTACTCATGGTTAAATGTAAATAGAATGTCAATGCAAATTTAACCCAAAGGGCTGACTCCACAAGTTGGAATCAGCCCTTATCTATTGCCACAAAAAAACTTCCCCGGACAGCAATGATTGTATTCAAACTTTTTTAGGGCCTCAAATATTTCTTGACGCGTCATATCACTCTCATCATCATGATTCCCAAACGTGTACGCAAATGGAATATGTCGTCTTTCTGCGATCATAAAGACTGAGTCTATTGCTTCTGAGATAGGACTTCCTGTGATAATGTCGCCTGTATAAATGATAAGATCAGGCTTTTCTTCGTCTAAAATATGGCACATTGTTTCTGAGGCTTCCTGGGTCTCGGTTTTTTGAGGATCCCAATGAACGTCTGTAAATTGAACAATTTTGAATTTACCATTAGCTCTGAATGATAGTTCCACTTTCTGAGCCTCTGCTTTTGCAAATGATGAAAAGACGATGAGCAAGAAAAATAATAGTGGAGAAATTGAATTTCTGTAGTTCTCTTTTTGCATGATCTAAATTAACTAAACAAGTTGTGAGAATTTGTTGTCTTGACAAATTTAATTTATCCATGTTAACAGCAGCTTACATTGATGTAAATTTGATGTGTTCTCGTTCTGCTTACTATACAACCACTGTAATTTATCGTTCATTATATTTAGGGATAAAGAATACATTTTTATTGGTCTAATGAGACGAATCTACCGTCGATTAGAGCTAACAGATTTCTAAATTCCTATCTTTATTATTTTTAATTTCTACCTGAGCTCTCAAAATTATTTAGCCGATTAAAACGTTAAAATTTTGGTCGGATTTTGTAAATAAAATATTATGTATATATATGCAACGGTTCAGTTACTCTTGGTTGGGGTAACAGGTGTTTTTACTAAAAGGATTTACTATGCAAAGTGCTGATTTAGACGTTCAATTTGATTTGATGAAAGTTGGATTGACTGAGCGTGAGGCTAAGGTCTATCAGGTATTGGTTGGAGTTCGTTCAATGACAGCAGGGGCCATCCCACGGTTTACCGATGTGCCACGTACAAAAGTCTATGAGGTTCTGAATTCTCTAATTAGAAAGGGGTTCTGTAAAGAGAAAAGTGACGATGCAGAGGGTAATGTTTATTACGCTGTTCACCCTAAGATAGCATTAGGTAACCTTCTTTTTTCAGAAGAAAAAAGATTAGAAGAAATTAAGGGGATCAATAATCAGATCAGCAAAATATTATCTCCTATTTTTGATAATAGTTCAGAGCGGTTAAAGGATTATGATTTTGTGGAAATGTTAAGAGGTCCCAAAGAGATCGTGACAAGATATAGACAGCTTCGGGATACAGCTGAATATGAACTGCTTGAGTTTACTAAAGGTCCCTTGGCTATGTCGGAGGAAGATATTAATGCAGGAGCAGAGATTAGTAAAGAGTTGATTTCAAGAGGCGTTAAAGCGATGTCTATATATGAGATTGATGACTCATTAGAGCAAAATCATAGTTTTGGCTTCGCTTTGAAAAAGGATAAAGAAATAGGTGTAGAGGCTAGATATATTTCATCGCTCCCCGTCAAACTTAGTCTTTTTGACGATAAATACACGATGATATTCATGGATGATCCTACACTGCTACGCCAGAATCTTACGGCATTGGTTATCGAGCATAAAGGTATGAATACACTTATAAAAATGGCTTTTGAAGCATATTGGGAAATGTCAAAGCCAATTGAGGATGACTCAATTAATATTATGGAAGATAGAGTAATGCACTCATGACCTATATAATCGCATCTATTCACTTTGATTTCTGTGGCTTATAGAATAATAAAAGTAGAACATAAAAACTGAAATATTTAACAACAAAGAACTTAATGACATGAAAAGAAATCTATTCCACTTGTTTTCACTAGTGGCTGCACTATTGGCATTCACCATGTGTACTCCTGAAGAGGAGGTCGCTATTAAAGTAGAGTCTATCCAGCTTAATAATAGCATTGTAACTCTAAAGGAAGGGAGCAAGACTAAATTAGAGGTAGCCGTTTCCCCAATTAATATAAAGGACTATTCAATTCAGTGGTTCGTGAGTGATAATACAATCGCATCTGTTTCAGAAATGGGTGAGATCACAGCGATCCAAGAAGGAGAGACAACAGTAACAGCGAAAACTGGAGCTGCTTTTGCCACTTGTTTGGTACGTGTAAGTTCACTCAATGTTCCGCTTGAAAAGATTGAGTTCTCTGAAAAAGAGGTCGAAGTACAAGTGGGAGCAAGCATGATGCTGTCATTAATGCTAACGCCTGAGAATACAACTGATCAGATAGAGTGGAACTCTAGTAATCAGGACGTTGCAAAAGTTAGTAATGGTAAAGTAGTAGGCGTAAAAGTTGGTAGTGCTATGATTACGGCGTCCTCGGGAGATATTAAAGCTTCTATTACAGTAAACGTCGTACCTCAGCCTATTGAAGTTACATCTTTGAAATTTGCAGAGTCTAAAGTTACTGTAGAAGAAGGGACATCTATTGACCTAAAAGTTAATGTAGAGTCTAATGACCCTGAGAATGTAAAGCTTAACTGGGCATCAGAACATGCTGATATTGCTAAAGTTGTGAACGGTAAGGTTACAGGTGTTAAAGAGGGGACCACAAAAATTACTGTTAGTTATGGCGAGCTTAAGGATGAGTGTACTGTAGAGGTTACAAAGAAGACCATCGTTGTCAAAAGCCTGACACTTGATAAGAATGAGTTATCACTGAAGGAAAATCAATCTGCTACATTGGTAGCTACCGTTGAGCCTGTTGAATACCTCAATCAGATCAAATGGAGAAGTGAGAATGACGAGATCGCAACCGTATCTAAGTTTGGTCAAGTGAAAGCTGTTGGTGAGGGCGAGACTAAGATCATAGCTAGCGTAGGGGATAAGGAGGCTATCTGTAACGTGACCGTTGACAAAGCATTGACCAAAGACGACTTTACTGTAGAGTTGAGCGAGGTTAAGCCTCTTAATGCAGTCTTTACTATTAAGCCATCTAGTGATGATATTGTATATACTTGGGATGTGATGACTAAGAAGGTTTATGATGATATCGTATCTTTGCATGGTTCTAAATACAAAGCAGACCGAGCATTTTGGGATTATGCCGGTGATCAAGCATTCCAGAGTGATATTCATCATGGGACGATCACTTCCAATCTTTTAGAACGAGGGAAAGTGGGAATGCCAAATACTGAATATATTCTTTGTTACTATGCAGTTGATAAAGAAACAAGAGAGCTTGCGTCTCCAATTATTGAATATTCATTCCGTACAGCTAAGAGTACCAAATCAAGCAATGAGATTAAGTTCACTCAGGAAAAGATAGAGCCAAAGGCTATTTTTGGAAAGATAACTACCACTAACGAAGATGGTTACTACATAACAGTTCAGAAGAAGAGCTATGTAGATTACTACGTTAAAAAGAAAGAAAGTGGAGAGCTGATAGACGGGAACGATCCTCTAGAAACGATGTTTATGAAATGTATCGAAGGTGATATTAAGTATGTAGATATAGACTATATCATTAGAAAAGGTGACATGAGTATAGATGATCAGACATTCCCTGATAGAAAACCAAAGTATGATTACTACTTGTTGATTATTGGTTTTGACAAAGAGAAGGGCTTCTGTACAGACCCAATCCTACATCAGTTTACAACTCCAGCAGCAAACTAATAATTTTGTATTAGTCAGATGAAACGAATATTTATATATGCTCTTACTGGTCTTCTCATGATAGCTTTTACAAGCTGTCTGAGAGACTCAGTGCTAGAGCAAGACAAAGAAATTTATATCGAACTTTCTGAGGAAGTCCTTACCCTCTCAAATGACTCTGATAATAGGGTTATTGAGGTTAAGACGAATGCTTCCTCATGGAATGCAAGTAAGCCAGCGTCATCCGATTGGTTGAAGCTCGTGAAGAACTCTAATAATTTGCTTATATCAGCACAGGCGAATAAATCTTTCCGTGAAAGAGAGGCAAGGATTTTTATTGAGGCCAATGGTGTATCAAAGGAAATTATTATTAGTCAGGCCGCTACAAAAGATGGATTGGAACTTTCACATCAAAATGTTTCTCTCAAGCAAAAGGGCGGAGAAGATGTGATCAAAGTCCTCCGTGGCGGTGATGATTGGAGTATTGAAGGTAGTGAACAGTACGATTGGTTCACTGTTCTTAGGGCTGAAAAAACGATTTTGGTCAAAGCACTTGAGAACAATTCTTTGGTCAAGAGAATAGGTAAGTTTTATATAAACACTCCTACCTCTATAGTCGAAGTTATCGTGACGCAGGACGGAAAGGATGCTTATATCCTGCCATATCTTCCTTCAAAACACATTACCAAGTCAGATGTCTTACAGGATGCTAAGGATAAAGGGATGTTTTATATCCAGGGTATTCCAAATGAGAAAAAGACTGGTTTTATTTTCGAGTTTGAGGCAAATGATGGACGTAATTCAAAGGCAGGATACGAGTTTATGAATGGCAAAGATATGTATTCTTTCTTCAGACTTTATACTGTCGGAGATGAGTACGGAGAATCTGAAGATTTTCATAACTTCCTTATTTCAAAAGGCTTCAAGTTTGTTAGTAAGAATATTGTTAAGGGGGTTGTAGAGAAAATCTATGATTATTCTACATACTATTATGCCGCTACTCTTATCGTACAGGTCAATCCTAGTAAGAAGTTTACAGAACTCACTTATGAGATGAGCGAAGTTCAGTCTGGAGATATGCCTACATTTGTGAAGTTCCCATACCGTAATACTAGCTTGCTGAATGTCGCAGACTTCTTTGAAGTCAAGGCATGGGAAGAGAGTAAGGGTGGTACTATCGAAGTTGAAGCCGCCAGGACTAGAGGGACGAAGAATCCAAATATCATTGCGAGTGCACAGTTCTCTTCCTTGACGAATGAGAATAGCCATCTCGTAACGCTCTATTTCTTTGAGGAAACTCTAGCTCCTTACATTGGTAAACTAAGTCAGAAAATGGATATCTATACGGATACATCTCTCGGTTTGTGGAAAAATTCTGATGGAAAGCTTAATGTAACTAGAGAATTTGCTGATAAGTTGAAGGCTGAAGGCTTTGAATACCAGTCTCGTAAATTCTCAGCAGGCAGAGAGTGGATTACTTATTTTAATATGGAGACGAAGCTTGTATTAATGCTAGCATTGGTAGAGCAAACAACTGGAGAGAGTCACATGGCACTGAACTTTTATGTGGCTATAGATAGTAATGATAAAGAAAGCCAGGCAATTGCTCTTGCGAACGCTAACCGTGCGTTGAATATCTACAGATAAGTAATGTGATATGATGAACATTCTAGATTTATATAAAATGAAAAAATATCTTATAAGTGCAATATTCGCACTGGTCTTCTTTACAGCTTGTTCTAAAGAGACACTCATCGAGGATCCCCTCGTGTCTCAAGAAGAGCATGCTGACAATAGATCAGATATGTTGAGGCCGAACGCATTAGATGGACTCGTTACACCTGGCATTCTTTATGTCAAAATGGATGCCGAAACAGCTGAATCACTGAAGAATAATGGTGGGGATATTGATATCCATACCTTTTCGGCGGTGTCCTCAGACATCGAATTAGCTGCTAAGCGTGTAGGGGTTACTAATGTAGAGAGGGTCTTCCCTACTGACCCTCGTTTCGAGGAGCGTCATAAGAGATATGGATTAGACAGATGGTATGTCGTGACGTATGAAGAGAACAAAGATGTCGCTACTGCGATGAGAACGTTTTCTACCCTGAAGGAGTTTGAGGTCGTAGAGCCAGCATACGAGGTGGAGCTCGAAAATTATACTATAACTCCTGTCATTCCATCTACATTGAATGGAATGAAACCGCTAGAGGCTACAGACCTCCCATTTAATGACCCTCGTTTGGGTTTACAGTGGCACTACAATAATGATGGTTCTGCTCCAGGTGCTGTAGCAGGTGCCGATATTAATCTTTTCGAAGCGTGGAAGATTGAGACAGGAAAGCCAAACGTTATTGTCGCTGTTATCGATGATGGTGTGGACTATAAGCACGAGGATTTAGTGGAAAACCTTTGGGTCAATAAAAAACCAAACCTTCCAATCAAGCAAGAGAATTTCTATGGGGCATACATCGAAGACCTTCACGGGGCTAACTTCGTTGAAAACGGAAGACGTGGTAATCATGGCACACACGTAGCTGGGACTGTTGCTGCTAGAAATAATAATAATATTGGTGTCGCTGGTGTCGCTGGTGGTGATGGGAACCCTAATACTGGAGTCCGTATTATGGCTTGTCTTGCTATCGATACTCGTCCGAAGGGACAGCGAACTGGTAGCCATCCAGAGAGAGCATTTGTTTTCGCGGCTGATAATGGTGCTGTGATAGCTCAGAACTCATGGGGTTATGCTCCAAATGTAGAGATGGGACAAATTCTTAAGGATGCGATTGACTATTTTATCGACAATGCTGGTACTGATAGTTCGGGACATCAATTACCAGGGTCACCTATGAAAGGTGGTGTCGTTATTTTTTCTACAGGTAATGATAATTTTGATGGATTGAGCTATCCAGCTGCTTACGAGAGAGTCGTTTCTGTAGCGGCGATGGGGCCTAACTTTTATCGTTCATCATTTACCAATAGAGGGCCTTGGGTAGATATAACTGCTCCTGGTGGTGATATAGATATGTATGGTAATAATGCTGGTATCCTTAGTTGTATCCCTGATAATAGTTATGGATTTTATCAAGGAACTTCTATGGCTTGTCCTCATGTATCTGGTATTGCTGCTCTTGTGGTAAGTAAGAATGGGGGGCAAGGCTATACCAATGAGGACCTTAAGCGATCACTTCTGACTGCCTTACGTCCTCAAGATATTGATGCCTTTAACCCAAGAGAAGCGGGCCGACTAGGTCGAGGCTATATTGATGCAGCGAAAGCATTTGCTAAGGACCATCATATCGCTCCAGACAGACCAGAGATTGATCCTGAAATGGAGAGCGAGTACTCTACTATCAGTTTCAGTTGGGTCGTCAATAAGGATGATGATGATATCCTCCCTACATACCAACACTTATACATTAGTGATAAGCCTATCACTAAGGAAAAGTTAAGTTCGTTGACGTCTATTCAGATGCGCGCTACTGTGACACAGCCAGGTGAAGAGATGGAGTATACCTTTACTGGACTTAAGCATAGTACTAAGTATTATATTGCTGTCGTTTCAGAAGATAGATGGGGTAACCTTTCTGAACCTGATATCGTGGAATCTAATACACGTATGAATCAGGTGCCGATTATTACCTTTAGCAATATGCCTAAGGAGATTGTGATCTTTGGTAGGAATAGTCTTTCCTTAGATTTTAGTACCTCTGACCCTGATGGACATAAGGTGTCATGCGAATTACAAGGTGAGACCACTGGTGTTTCCATAATACATGAAAATGGGAAAGGGCAGATTCAGATCCGACCAGTACTGAAGAATGGCCGCTACACGTTCCAACTTCTTGCTAAAGATGAATTTGGTGGATTGACAACCAAGTCTATAACATTTAAAATAGAAGAGCAGATCCCAATTCAACTAAAAGGAGATTTTTCTCAGTTGTTGATTGGTCAGAATGAGGAAGAGTTTTTGTTGCCTTTAAAGAGTAATTACGATTTTAACCGTCATATTGGGATTGACTTTGAGGTCCGCTCAAGTGACGAATCAATAATCAAGGCAGCTGTCTTTATTGAAGGGATGCTCTCAATCATTCCTGTTAAGCCTGGTGTCGCTACTGTTTACATCAAAGCTACCGATAAGGCAGGTGGAATGCACCAGACTTCGTTTAAGGTGAGAGTGGTGAAGGATTCTGAGGCAGCGGTTCACATCGTGTATCCTATGCCAGTTAAGAATACTCTAAATCTGATTATTAATAAGTCAGTAAAGGATCCACGAGTTAAGGTTGTGACGATGAATGGTAGAGTTCTTATAGATGAAAGTATTAAGTCTGTAGGAAAAGATGGACATATCTCACTAGATGTAAGTAATCTATCTCAAAATACTTATAGATTGATATTAGAGTCCTCTAATATGTCTCGTTATGAACAAGTATTTGTGAAATAAACAAAGTAAGTAGATGATTGCTAGTCACTGATAAGTGCTGCTATAGCCGAGTGGCTAGCTATCATTGCTTATTGTAGAAAATAAAAGACAATGAAAAAAAATATATTTAAGTGCCTAGTAATGATCTTAGCCACTATCGCACTTTCTGCAACAGCGATGGCTCAAAGAAGCGTCCCCTTCCGCACGTTTGACATTCAGCCCGATGTGAAGTCACAGTCTCTGGGAGGTACGCACCTGGTCTCTGGTTCTAAGAACTATATCTACGCTAATCCCACATATTTCTTTAATGCGGATAAGAGATGGTCGGTGTATGCATCTGGGCAGATTCTTCCTAAGTTTGATGGCATGACAAGGGAGTTTTATGGCAATGCAAGTCTTGGTTACCGTTTTAGTGAGCAGCATGCTTTATTTCTAGGTGGACGTTACCTCCGAGGAGGTGAGTTAGAGGTCCTTAGTGACATTGGTAATGAGACTCAAAAACATATCAGAACCAATCAGTACACTCTTGACCTAGGTTATGCGTATGCACTAAATGATCAATGGAAAGGATTTGTTACGGCTTCAATGCTTGCTGATAATACTATTAAGGCAAATTATAGCTTATTTGCAGGTATAGGACTTTCGTATTCAAATGTCGTAGCTCTTGGATCTATCGATACTAATCTTGAAGCGACACTTGCGGCCTATAATCTTGGTAAGGTTCTTAATGATGATGAAGCAGTTTCTCATCGTAACTTACCTTCTACGATTGCTTTGGGTGGTCGTGCCCGTACCGAAATCGCTTCTATGCATACTATTGGGCTAAGTGCTCAGGTCGGATATGTTACTCCATATCCTATGGTACAAGCTGGTGTTGGTTTGGAATACACGTATGCGAACTTTGCTTCAGTGCGTACTGGTTTCAATCATCTTGAGAAGGATGTGAATTATGCGACTATCGGTCTTGGCTTAGATATTGCATCTATTGTCCTTGATGCAAGTTATAACATCGGTCTAAATGAATACACTAAGAATACAATTGCTTTAGGCCTTTCACTTTCATTCTGATTTGAGATGAGTCGAGAAAATTACAGTCATATTTACTCCCGTTCTTTTTGGAAGTAATAGGACTTGAATGAATTAGAAAGTCGGTCTGGGAAAAATCAAGTTCCCAGACCGACTTTTTTATTTGACTTATCTTTTATTAATGACTTTAAATTGTTCGAATGAATAAACTTATTATCATCTTAATTTATAGGATCAATTGCAGAACCCTAGCCTTCTTTCTACTCATTTAGTTCTTTATGTTATGAATAGGTGTTTATGAAGGGGGGATATTACAGTATGACAATACCTATTTCCAAGTTATATCTATAGGATTGTAAGGTAGATTAAGCATTGCATCCCCACCAAAATGCACGCTTGCACCTAAAGCTTTAGCAGTTTGCTCTGGATTAGCATACAGCTCCTTTAGTAGAACTTTCATCTTATCCTTCGTGATTTCTTGTTGATCCCATTCCCAACGCCCTATTTCCGAGTTACTCTCACTCTTTGTAAATGAAGTGCAGGTGTAGTGATAGTGTCCTTCGTCATCTTTCGCCTCTAAGATCAAACCAGGTAATCCTTCTAGCAAGTAGGGACCAGCGTTGACGGGAATCTCTTGTGTAAACCACACCGTCCACATTCGTCCGCCAAGTTCTGTTGTCGCTTTCTGACATCGATATCCAATGATTTCTTTGACTTCATTGGTCATAGTCCAGTTAGTTGTAGGCATCTTATCCTTAAATGTCATTACAGGAGCTTTCATAGGAAGGCGATAATCTACTGTTACGTCGCCATTATTGGGCCAGTTCTTGTAAAGGACATAAACTGTGAGAGGATTAACCATCAGTTTGGGAAATCTCCCTGATTCCAACGCTTCCTGAGCTGCTACATCAGCTTGGTAGTAGCTCTCGCTATATTCTTTTTGCATCTGCTTACCAATCTGTAGTGTAATAACATCCTCTGTAATAAACTTTGGATCACTCGGATCAGATACAAAAGAGAGGTCGTATGTCACTTTGTACACCTCATTATCGAGCTGGTCACTGACATTTACTTTCCGAGGTGAAATCGGTATCATCGTCTGTGCTGATGTTATTTGTGTAATAGCAAGTAGTAATAATGGCAGTAAAAAAGTAATTCGTTTCATGTTAAATATTCTATTAGCCGTTAATAATTATATCTTTATATCTAGAGTAAGCATAAAAGCCCGTGGTCTCAATTTATATTGGGTTATAAAGCTCCCATACTCGTGGTGATGAATAAGAGTATAATTTTCAGTATTCATCAGGTTTTTTACGTTAAAGCTTAGATCCCACTTAGGTTGCCTATATCTAAAATTTGCACCCAGCAGCGTAAAATGTTTTTTGACTCCAGGATACTCCAAATAGGTATGGTTCAGATCTATGTTACAAAAGAAGCTAGAAAAGAGATCTACTCCTAGTGAGAACTCTTGATTGGCCCTAAAATTATCCTGACTGTTTTCTCCTGCAATTTTGAATTTGCTTTTTTCTAGAGTCACTTTGTAATCAATTATTACTTTTCTTATAGGACTAAGCTTAATCTCAGTCGTGACATTAGATAATTGATTTGTGTAGTCTTTTATCTCCTCCTTTAAAGCTGTTAGCCCCTGTACATTACTATATCCTAGAAGCATCGTTATTCCTAGACCTTTCCACGAAAATCCTTTACTAATACTTGACTCCAAGCTCCATACTGACAAGTCGTTTTTGATAGGTAAAAGACTCATCTTTAGGTCATTTTCTCCTGTAACGGTATAAGAACTTAACACTGGTGCATTTTGGTACAGATAGACTGCCTTAAAATATCCAGAAAAGAGATTCATGAAATTATTATAGTCCACCTTGGTATTTGCAGAAATCTGATGTCTATGATATAACTTCGTTTCACCCATTCTCTTAGTACGATAATCCAGGTATATAGCTTCTGGGTAGATCTCCATCAAAGAGGGAAAGAGCTTCTTATAATCAGCCCCAAGTGCTATTTGCCACTTATATCCTATGCTCTGTTTGAGACTAAGGTTTGGCTCTATAGACCAACTCTTATCTCTAAGACTACCTAAACTCCTCCATCTATAATAGATAGGCACAGAGAAAAACAGTGAAGTATTATTGTCGATGAAAGTAAATGATTGACCCACAGATGACTCTAGCATCTCATCGCGAGATTGCTCTTCTAATAATACTGATTGATTATAATAAGCTACTGCAATAACAGGGGTATATCTCCATCCTTTCCCTAATCCAATATCTGGTACTGTAATAAAATTATCGGTCTTAAATAAAGAGTGATCAGCATCTTGTACCACACTTGTTGGCTGGCCCAATTGTGCTTCGTACTGTTCTTTTCCCTTCCTATATAGATGTGCACTTTTTATCTCAAATGGAATTGTAAATTCCTTTGTTAAGTAATGGGTATAATTCTTTAGATGATAACTATCAATAGCTTGATTCTGTATTACATTTTGTTCATTGTTAAGCATGACAATTCCATTGGAATTTATCTTGCCGAACTGTCCAGAGAAATGATTGTTGAAGTATCTATTAGGTTTATTGCTTTCCAGATCTACACTTCCCGAAATCTCATGTCTCTTTTCATTTGAGTTAATCTGTTCATTTGATTGGATTGCTTCTTTCCCAGCAGAGCGGTAAAACTTAGATAGCATAAGGCTCTCACTGAGCTCCTTGTCATAGAGATAATCTATATTTAGTTTTAACTGCAAGTCATTGCCCAACGAAAAGTTACTGTTCTCAGAGATGTAAGCTGTGAAATTATCTAGGTATGCCTCGCGGGTAATAGGAGGTTCACTACCTTTTCTAATATTTGCAATGGGATTAAGTTTCTCCGACATTGATATTCCTTTATTATTCCCAAAGGTCATCAGCTCATTTCCTGCAGGATTACCAGAATTGTCTATAGAGCCAACCATTAAGTGCTGATTGTTTCTCGTTTATAGCTTGTCGTAAGTTTAGAGTTTGTCAGAAAGCTATTATCATAGCCTAACCCAATCCTCCCATTAAAAGCCCAAATCCCTTGCTTACTCTCTGCCATCTTTAGATTAAGAGCTACTTCATCAGAAGGTCTTACTCCCTGTAATGCCTTAATATGATTGTGATTGTTCAAAATTTGTATGGTAGAGATATCCTTGCTTAATACATTTTCTGAGATCAATGAGTACCTACCCTGTGAAAGATCTACACCCTCTATATATAACTGACTTATGGGCTTGCCTTGATATCGGATCAATCCACTGCCTTCTACTTTTATGCCTGGAATGTTTCGGAGCACATCACTAATGGTCTTATCATTAGCTCTACTAAGCTGTATGACACTATAACTTATCGTATCACTATTCCCCCATACTTTTGGTGCTGTCACAGTTACCTCTCTTAGATCTGTCACTTTTTCTTTGAGTACAAAGTTGAGATTCTGACTTTTGTTCTCAATAGTTCTAGACTCATCTTCACTCATAAGGGAAGTAATAGAGATAATCACCCTGCTATATTCACTTGGTATCTGCAAGCGATAGATTCCGTCTATATTAGATATTGAATAAGTAATAATAGTACTATCTGTAGGCGATAATGCCGATACATTAGCTCCAACAACAATCTCACCATCCTCAAGGGAAAGATTACCCGAGATGGTAGAATGACTAGGACTTTGTGCCACGAGATTACTTGATATTGTAATAAGTAATACCGTTAATAACAATTTTATTTTTCCAAGATACATCATATAGTCATTAAAAAATACACTTAGAATAACATCACTTATATTCCCATTACCACGAATTAGGGTAGAGAGTTCCAACTATGTTATTCCTCTTTCTTTCATAGGTCACACATGAGTTAATAATTGCTAATTAAGCAAATGTAGTGAAAGAAGTTCGAACATAACCTACTGAATCTAAATATTTTTTAGAGAATTTTTTTTCTTTAGATTCAGTAGGTTGAGTATAAAATAGTAGAGCTAACTTTGTAAGAAATGAAAAAAATGTACTAAAGCATTTCTTCTAAAAGAACGACAGAATATCATGTATTTCTTGTCCGCTTAACCATGCTATCTCATATTGCATTTGAAGGATATAGGCTAGTCTAGTGTTATAATATGACCAAAAATGTTGTTCAAGAAAAGATGGATCATCTGCTCATCAGCACTTTTAAAAAGTAAGGGCAAGAGCATTTATTCCAGGATGACTATTACTGCTAATTCTGTCTTTACCATAAAGCCTATGGGTGAAGTCGCAGTATCAGTCATTTTTTACGTCGACTCTTGATCTTAATCTTAAAATGAGGGACTTGAGTTTTTGATGATAACTTCAACTATTTTCGTAGGTCAACCGATTTTAGGGGAAGGCAATTTTTTGAAATAGCTTAAAGATAGATGTCGGCTTTCTTTTTCATTTATTTTTAAGGCATTGCCTATCGTATAGGCTGAATAGTTTGTGCTAAAATGATTATGGGAATGAAGGCTAATTTTTTAGTAACTTTGTCCTTTGTAATTGAATGTCATTAAATTGAATCATCTGAAATGAATAAAGCAGGTAAGTTTAAGCGTACGTTGGTCACAACTGCACTACCTTATGCTAATGGTCCGGTACACATTGGACACTTAGCAGGTGTGTATGTGCCGGCTGATATATATGTTAGGTATTTGAGATTAAAGGGCGAGGAGGTTGCCTTTATTGGAGGTAGTGACGAACATGGTGTACCGATTACTATCCGTGCTAAGAAAGAGGGAATCACACCGCAGGATGTGGTTGATCGTTATCATGAATTGATTAAGACTAGCTTTGAGGAGTTTGGGATAAGTTTTGATGTGTACAGTCGTACTACTAGCGAGATGCACACCCAGACAGCTAGTGCTTTCTTCCGTCATCTATATGATAAGGGTGAGTTTGTGGAGATAGAGAGCGAGCAATATTATGATGAGGAAGCCAAGCAGTTCCTAGCTGATAGATATATCACAGGTACATGTCCTCACTGTGGTAATGAGGGTGCTTATGGTGACCAATGTGAGAAGTGTGGAACTTCTCTTAATCCTACTGACTTGATCAATCCTCGCTCGACCATTTCGGGTGCTCAGCCTATTAAAAAGAGTACGAAACATTGGTACTTGCCCCTAGATAAGCATGAGGCATGGCTAAGGAAGTGGATCCTAGAGGATCATAAAGAATGGCGTCCCAATGTATATGGTCAATGTAAGAGTTGGCTAGATATGGGGCTACAGCCTAGAGCAGTAAGTCGTGACTTGAACTGGGGTATCCCTGTGCCTGTGGAAGGTGCTGAGGGCAAGGTGCTTTATGTGTGGTTTGATGCTCCAATTGGATATATCTCTAATACTCGTGAGATTTATCCTGATACTTGGGAGACTTGGTGGAAGGATCCAGAGACACGTATGCTTCATTTCATTGGAAAGGATAATATTGTGTTCCATTGTATTGTCTTTCCTGCTATGTTGAAAGCGGAAGGGTCCTATAATCTTCCTGATAATGTCCCATCTAATGAGTTTCTTAACCTCGAAGGGGATAAGATCTCTACAAGTAGAAACTGGGCTGTATGGCTTCATGAGTATCTACAGGATTTCCCTGGAAAGCAGGATGTCCTGAGGTATGTGCTGACCGCTAATGCTCCTGAAACTAAGGATAATGACTTTACATGGGCAGATTTTCAAGCTCGAAATAACAATGAGTTGGTGGCTGTGCTCGGTAATTTCGTTAATCGTGCGATGGTCTTGACCCACAAGTATTTTGAGGGGAAGGTGCCTGCTTGTGCAGAATTAACGGATCAAGATAAGGAGGTCATGGCTGAGATTCTAATTATTAGAGATGAGACTCAACGCTTGATGGATGACTTTCATATCCGTGATGCTCAGCGTAAGGCTCTGGACCTTGCTCGTCTTGGCAATAAGTACTTGGCCGATACTGAGCCATGGAAGTTGGCAAAGACGGATATGGAGAGAGTTGGGACTATCCTGAATATCTCCTTGCAGATTGCGGCTAACTTATCTCTCCTCTTCGAGCCATTCTTGCCATTCAGTATGCGTAAACTTAGAGAGATGCTACATCTCGAAAGTGAACTCTCATGGGAGAGAATTGGACGAACAGACCTTATGTCTGTAGGTGCAGCTGTGGCTAAGCCCGAATTACTCTTTGAGAAGATTGATGATGAGGTTATTGAGGCTCAGAGAGAGAAATTAAGAGCGACCAAAATAGCTAATGAGGAGGCTAAGAAAGCAGAGGCGAAGGTTGAGCCCATTGCTCCAGAGATCGCTTTTGACGACTTTTTGAAATTGGATATACGAGTGGCGACTATTAAGGAGTGTAAGAAGGTTCCTAAGACAGATAAGTTGCTCGAATTTACCTTGGATGATGGATTAGGAGGACGTACTATCATCAGCGGATTGGCTCAGTATTATGCGGAGCCTGAAAAACTGGCTGGAAGACAGGTGATATACATTGCCAACCTTGCAGCTCGTAAGATGCGTGGTATCCTCAGCGAAGGGATGATCTTATCTGTTGCTGAGGCTGATGGTACTCTTTCTTTACTACAGCCAAGCAAAGAGGTTAAAGCGGGGTCAAAGGTATCATGAGTGTAGCATTACTTCTATCAGGCGGTGTTGATAGCTCTGTCGCCCTCCATCTTTTGATGGAGCAGGGTATAGAACCCGATCTCTTCTATATCCATATTGGAGCCAATGAAGCAGGCTTTGAGGACTGTCCTGCTGAGGAGGATATGGAGATGGTGAGGTGGCTAGCTCGTCATTACGGAAGACCATTGGAGGTCGTCAATCTACATCGGGAGTATTGGGACTATGTGGTCAAGTACATGGTGGATACCGTGAGAAGTGGTAAGACGCCACACCCTGATATTATGTGTAATAGGGTCATTAAGTTTGGCTACTTTGATGAATACGTAGGTAAGGATTATGATCAGATTGCTACAGGTCACTATGCCGATAAGAAGATTATAGATGGAGTCCACTATCTAGCGACAGCTAAGGATAGAGTGAAGGATCAGACCGATTTTCTGGCTCAGATCACCTATCCTCAGCTCTATAAGGCTTTATTTCCATTAGGCCCATTGCCCAAGAGTGAAGTGCGTAGAATTGCCGAGCAATCTCATTTGGTTACGGCTAAACGTAGGGATAGTCAAGGTATCTGTTTCTTAGGTAAGGTGGATTATAATGACTTCTTGGAGCAACATTTAGGTAGTATGCCAGGTGAGATTATAGACCTAGATAGTGGTAAGGTCTTAGGTGAACATAAGGGCTTTTGGTTTCATACGATCGGGCAGAGAAAAGGGTTAGGCCTAGCTGGCGGACCATGGTTTGTTATCCGAAAGGATATTGAGAATAATCGTCTGTATGTTAGCCGTGGTTATGATCCGGAGGAGCAATATGGTAATGTCATCGAGCTCGGAGAGATGAATTTTATTAGTGGCGATCCGATGCTTCCAGGAGCAATGGACATGGAAGTAACCTTCAAGGTGCGTCATACGCCCGAATTTACTTCAGCACTATTGCGTCGTAATGATAATGGGACACATTATATCCTATCTGAGGATCTGATACAGGGCATTGCACCAGGACAGTTCTGTACGATATATGATGCCTCTAGTACGATTTGCTATGGGAGCGGTGTGATTAGTAGGGGCTGGAAAGAGGAGTAATCCACAGTTATATGAGAGAATTGGACGACACATTCCTCTGTATAACTTTAGTCAGCCCTATTGTGAGAATGTCACTTGGTGTGCATTTTCGATCTTATCCCTACTGAAACACTATAAAAATAGGATAACCCACCTAAGTTTGGTAAGGGCTATCCTATTTTTTTATTTCTAAGCATTCACTGGGATATATATCCCACACCAGTTTTATCTGTGATTATGCTTGATGAGATTCATAAATTCATCCCTCGTATTATCCTCTTGGAAAGCACCTGTAAAGTCGGATGTGGTGGTGATGGAATTCTGCTTCTGTACCCCCCTCATCTGCATACACATGTGCTGAGCTTCAATGACAACCATTACACCTAGAGGGTGTAGGGTCTCCTGAATACACTCTTTGATCTGAGTGGTGAGTCGTTCTTGTACCTGAAGGCGACGAGCAAAAATATCTACGATACGAGGGAGTTTGCTCAACCCCGTAATGTACTTATTGGGGATATAAGCAATGTGCACTTTCCCAAAAAATGGAAGGAAGTGATGTTCGCACATGGAATAAAAATCTATATCTTTGACGATGACCATCTGCTTGTAATCTTCGCGAAACATAGCACTCTTAAGTACCGCGGCTGGATCTTGGTGATACCCTTGGGTCATGAATCGAAAAGCCTTTGCCACGCGAGTAGGGGATTTAAGTAAGCCCTCACGTGTGGGGTCTTCTCCTATCTCTACTATTGCTTGCCTATAAAGTGTGGCAAGACGTTCTACAATTTCATTCTCTTTTTCTTCGCTTATCTCTTCTGTGAAGTAGGGATTATTGGACATTATATTATAAAGATTGTTGCTTAATAGATTAAATTACTGTTTTATTCTAACGGTAGATCTTACGATATATACCTCTTTGGAGAACGTAGGAAACTGTTTCTTAAGCTCCATCATGCATTCTCTAGCCTCAGAAAATTCAATGAAGCTGCCCACCCTCAGTCTCCAAAAGGGGGCCTCGAACTCTACTGCGGTCTCTAGTTCAGGAAAGTTCTCTCTTACCTCAGCGGCACGGGCTCGTGCAATGTTCTTACTATTGGTGTTATTACCACTATAGAGCTGTACCTTATATCCTTGAAGGACGGCATAGCCATTATAAAACTTTGCTCTGCTCAGTGCACTTGATGGCTTACCTACCAATTGCATGATGTGCTGACTCTGCTTAATCGCAATAGTTCCATTGCCAGGGTTGTCAGCAAGCAGTGCCTCGAAGATAGTATCTTGTTGCTTAGTTGCTTCTTGAGCCATTGTAGAGCTTATGCAACTAAGACTTATAACCAGAATTATAAATATACTCTTTACTTTCATTTTACAAAGATAACCAATAAAGTTTACTCTTCTTTTATTTTTGTATCGATAATGCTCTCTTTGGTTTTTTCCTTACTTGATAGTCCTAACCGTCTCTTGATTTGTGAGATAATCCCAGGGTTAATCCCTTTGGTGGCGTCTCTGATAAAGGACTCTACATGCCTCTTTAGTTTATCGTCTGAGATCTCTTCCATTGGAATCATGATGGCCGTTTCTTCAACATTACCGAAGTGAGGATTGACGCTAGTACCAAAGTACATGAGCGATTCGGATAGCCCTAGATATGAATTAACAAGAGGGGGTATGGATGTCCCCATATCACGGATTGTTTTCGAAAGGTGCTTATAGTCCACCTTCGGGTTATCACCTTTGATCACAGCTTTAAGTTCCGAAATAGGGACCTCTATAGAAATGGGATACTTAGGGTGCATCAGTTCTTGGTCGCCTTGGAAGTAAGTCTGAAAGTAATAGGCGATAAGATCTTTAGCCTTTTTATTGTAATCTTGATACATCGTCACTTTGCCAAAGAAGTACTGATACTCTTCGTGGATTAGGATAAGTCCACCTAACCCATCCCACAGGTTGTCTAGTGCAAAGATAGAAGCCGGAAGCAGCTTGCCATCTCTCTCCTCCATTCTTACGAAGCTTCTGCCTAGCTCAATAGTCTTAGGGATATATTCCTCAATAAAGGTTTTACTGAAATGAAAAATCTCATTGCTAGAGAGTGTGGTTTGGTCACCATCGAGAGCGACATTACCTCCAAGGATGTACCGATACCCACCAATGAGTTGCTTCTTTTGGGGGTCCCAAACTACTAGTTGTCTATATCCGTTGGGGTCTATATCATGACTATCAATATCAGCAGGAAGTCCAGTGCCACCGCCACTACTCCTGAACGCTATTTCTCTCAGTCTCCCAACCTCTATCATTGTGTTGGGTGCATCATTGGCGTGGAAGATATAGATCTCATTACCAGCTCGATTGGTCTTACGCAAAAGCAACTGTTCGCTAAGTTCTGCCTGAATGATATTCGGGTCTCTTGCAGGTATGATATCTTCCTTAATCATATTGTTTTTACTATAGACTACAAACTGCCATTTGTTCCATACATTTTGGGAAAGTGATACAGAGACGTTCTTAAATCATTAGCCTTCTTATGTATCTCTCGACCTGTAGGGAGTTGTTGAATCGGTATCGGTTCGCCAACAAATATACGAAAATGTTTGCCTTTAGCACGGAAAACCTCATCAGGGAGAAGCACCAATTCGTAGTTAAACTTGATCCCAAGTTTCTTTCGGAGTCGTGCCCATTTATGGAAGTGATTGGAGTTATCGCCTTCGAAGAAAAGTGGTACGATGGTTCGTCCACTTTTTTTAGCCATCCTGATGAAGGAAGGATTCCACTTTAAGTCCCTGATTTCTCCATCATCCCCTTTCCTACTACATAGACCAGCTGGAAAGCTGATGATCTGTTTGTCGCTCTCCAACGCATCGTTGATCTGGTGAGCTAGATCACGAGCTTGACTACCATATTTATTGACTGGGATGAATACATCTCCAAATTGATAGACACTCATGAGCAGATCATTTACTAGGACTTTGATATTGCCATGATAGTGCTGCCCTAATATATAAGTGAGGATAATGCCATCCGCTCCGCCTAGAGGGTGGTTACTCACGAAGAAAGAGGGCTGATCAGGTAAGGGGAGGCGTTCTGCTCCTATGATTTCTGTCGTGATGTGTAGGTGCTCAAGGATTTTTTCTGCAAATTCGACACCGCCAACGTGGTCTTGCAGCTTCATGATTTCATTTAATTCATCTTGGTGCACCAGCTTCTCCATCCATTTCAGAACAAATTCTGGTATATATCCTTTGTATTTTGAGCGAACCGATGCTCTAACATCAATCTTCTTCACGTTGCTAAGCTTAAATCTTTAATAGGATGGGGTGGTTTACAAAAAACTCTCGAGATACCTTTTCGTCTGCTTCGAGCTGTTTTTGCAACTCTTCCAAGCTAGCAAACTTTTCATCTGGTCTGATGAATTTTCTGAATGAAATGGTTAATTCTTTGTCGTAAAGATACCCTTCGAAGTCAAAGACGAACACCTCTATCCGATGCTGAATAATACCACCATTTGAGACCGTTGGCGTTGAGCCATAATAGGACATCCCAGTGTAAATCTTATTGTCAATAATGACCTCTGATATATAGACGCCCACTTCAGGTAAAATTACATTCGGGTCCTCCGGCACTATGTTGGCTGTAGGGTAGTTAATCGTCCGTCCTATCTGCCGACCGCCTGTAACCCTGCCGCTTAGGCTGTATGGGCGACCCAGGAGCTGTTCAATCTGTGTGAAATTCTTTTGGGCGAGACAGTATCTGATACGAGATGAGCTGACAGGAATGCCACCATCCTCATAGGTCGATACCCTGCGAATGGTCAGCCCTATAGATTCTAGATCATGATCAAAGGACTCTACAGTCTCACCCAACATCTTTTTCCCAAATCGATTGTCATAGCCAAGCATCATACCAATCATACCTGCATCCAGGATGGGTGCAATAAATTTTGTTGGTGGCTGCTTTGATAAGTCTTTCGTGAAAGGAAGGACGAGGATATGATCAGCTCCAGTATTGGATAGAAGTCGAAGCCTTTCTCTTAATGAAGAAATTTTGAGTGGGGGTTGATCATTCGGGGAAAGGACAGTGGTAGGGTGTCTGTCCAGTGTTATGATTAGGGATTCGGCACCTAAGTCCTTCGCCATCATCTGCATCGCATTGATGAGATGTTGGTGTCCCAAGTGAACGCCGTCAAATAATCCTAGAGTCGCCACTAAAGGCTTCTGATTGTCTCTACTTTGTAATTCTTCTACAGAATGGTAAATCTTAGCTTTTCCTATCTTATTCATTACATATTATCTTCTAATCCAGAGCTCGGGATTGAGCTTAGTTCGCTCCTTCCACACTTGGAAGTGTAGTTGAGTAGCACCGCCTAAGTCGGGATCTGAATATATTTTACCTAAGGACTGACCTGTTTTGACTTTACTACCTTTAGTCACATACACGTCAGTAATATTGCTATAAACAGTCAGGTAGTTACCATGGCGGACGATGATACTATTATTGAAGCCCTCCATCAAAAAGATTGTGGTCACCACCCCATCAAAGACGGCTCTAGCTTCGGCACCCGAACTACCCTGAATGTCTATCCCACTATTATCCACTCGTACGTGTCTTAGTGCTGTGTGGTTTTGTACTCCGAAGTGTCCAACTATATTATATCGTCCTGTGATTGGAGCCGGTAGCTTACCCATGTTCTGAGCAAAATTACCAGATAGCTTTAGTTCAGCCTCCGTCATAGCGTAGCCACCTTTCGTTTCGGCCTTACGCTTGTCCTGAGTGTTATTGGCGGCCTCTGCCCTTCGGCGAGCCTCCTCAGCCTCACGAATCTCCTTAGCTATTTGGTCTTCGATTTGCTTATTTAGTCTTGCTGCCTGCCTTTGTTGCTTAGCTAATTCTTTCTTAAGTTCACCTTGTTTGTTTTTAAGCTTTTGAACTTCCTGAGCAACCTTGTTTCTATCCTCTTGTAGTTTTTTCTGCTCTTCTTCTCGAGCACTAAGTAGCTTCGCTTTTTCTGCTCGCTGAGCCTGGAGTTGAGCTTTTTGCTTATCCAGTTCGAGTCTCAATTCCTTAAGTTTTTCGCCCTCTTTTTTCTGCCAAGTGGCATATTCACTGAGATATCTCGCTCTTCTAAGTCCTTGAGCAAAGTCACTCGCAGAGAGGATAAATAGTAATTGGTCCTGAACCTGATGACCTCTTTGTAGTGCTCTGATGGACTTCACGTAGCTTTGTTGTCTCTTCTCGAATTGCTTCTGAAGGACCTCAATCTCATCACGAAGCTTTACGAGTTGCTTGTCGGTTGCTTTGATCTCTTCACCTAAAGTGACGATGACCTTTTGTCTATCTTTTACTTGCCCCTCTAGTAGTTGTAGTTGGTTCAAGCTCTGCTTGGCAGATGTCGCGGTCTGCTTTAGTAGAAGGTCCACCTGCTTCATCGCCTCTTGAATGGCTTTCCTTTGGTTTTCGAGCCGTTGTACCTCAGCCGACTTCTTTTGTGCAAAAGCTGTCGGGCTGAAACACACTAACGTTAGTGAAAGCAGAAGTATCTGAAAGTATTTTCTCATAACGATGATATTAGTTCGATCAGTTCCATTAGAGTAACCCTGTGATAGCCACGTGGGATATCCGTCTCTATCTTTTGTGAGAAGGTTTGCTTCATGTGATCTAGATTCATTTGTACGTGATAATTATCGCTAGGCTTTCCGAATATCTCTACGTCAATGCGTATCACGCTAGGGACTGGACGGAGCCTCTGTTCGGTGTCCATTTGGATAAAGTCCCAATAGCTGATTTTTACCTCTGCTTTATTAACGATTGAGACGTGGCTTTCGACCAAGTTTAGAGCGGCATCAAAAGTATGTGTGATCTTGTGTCCTCCAGGTCCTAGCGACTCCGTTAGTGTATAGTACTGAGCATCCTTTGAGAAGTGCATTCTTTGGAGAGCTTCATTTCCCATACTGATGAGTCCAAAAGGCTGGTTTTGTACCATCGCTTTGAATATGTTGGTGTCAATACCGACTATATTTTTCAGGAACATTGAGGAGTTATCCAAGCGTTCTTCCAAGAAAGCATGTTTGCCCATCCGATCCAGTACCAGTAAGCTACCATTAGCGATGGTTATTTTACCAACCTCAATGATGGACATCGGACGTAATGATAAGACGAATGCTTTATCACGCTCCAGGCTCCAGCGGAACCCGATATTACCCATACTTATGTCCTTCTTTCCATCAGTTACAATCGTCAGCTTACCACTCGCATCCACAATGGGATAGTCCTTTATCACAGAGTAAGCAGAGAGAAACTGGCGCTTATTAAGTGTTGCTTTGCCTACGGGTACCACTATCTGCTTGCTGGTCCCACAGCTATTAAGGAGTATGAGGGGTATGATCCATACGAGGACCCTCCACGATGGGTAGTATCTTTTCATTATTCTTTACTTTCTTCTTGTATCAGAGTGGTAATCTCCTTTATTTTTCTCTCTGCCTTTTCTAAATCCCCCTCCAGTTCTATGACCTTGCTCCACGCCTTCAGGGCTCCGGGATAGTCCTTCATCGCCTCTAGGATTTCGGCAAGGTGCTCATAATAAACTACCTCTGGCTCCTTCATTGCTGCAAGAGCCTTTTCCATATACAGCTTAGCCATAGAGTACGACCCTCTTTTATAAAGGATCCAAGCATATGTGTCTAGGTGCGAGGGTTCGTTATTACTATTTTGGACGGCAAGTCGAGCCATCTCTTCAGCCCTCTTCAGGTCCTCTTCGGTTCCGTAATTTGACAAGGCATAAGCATAGTTATTGAGGGCAAAGGTACTCGGATTCATTGAGATAGACTCCTCGTAATACTGCTTGGCGGTATCCCAGTGTCCCAATTCTTGCTCTCTCTCGGCTTTGAAAAGTGCTATTTGGCTGTAGTAACGGTCGCTCTTAGGCACTAGCTCGATAGCCTTATCAACAATCTTAGAAAAGCCAATTGTGTCACCGCCTTGGATGGCTAGTATTGCCGAGTAGAGCTGAGTGAGTCCATCCTTGGGGATTCTCTTTATTCCAACATTGACCAGTTTTCTAATCGCCACCGTGTCCTCCGCCATAGCGTGCTTCTCAAAGAAGTAGTGGTACGGTGTTGTTTCGGTAGTGCCCTTTTCAATCATCTTTGTCATGATCTCTTCGGCAGCCAATGTGTCCTTGAGGATAAGGTGTGCTGAGGCTTGCTTGTATGCCAATTCATCCACATTGGGATACCTTTTGTACAGCTCTTCTTGTATGGGCAGTAACGCCATGATGAGTCCAGCAGGATCTTTGCTCTCCTCCTGTGCTATGTTCATCATCTCTACTAGGATTGCGGGCTCTGTCCCCTTCCTATTAGCCTCTGCCTTGATGGAACGGGCAACCTCATCATTCATTCCAGACATTGAATAAAATGCGATTGAAAACCTTCGGACGTAGGGGTCATCAGGGTGTGATGCTTGTAGTGAGGATACCAATTGCTTTGCCTCCTCTTTCCTGCCTTGATTTCCATAGAGTGAAACGAGCATAAAGGTACTGGTCGGTTCATTGGGGTGCTCTTCCAGCTGGGACAATAGTAGCTGCTCAGCCTCGTCTGTCCTTTCTAGCTCAGTTAGAAGTTGGGACTCCTTGAATATCACTGCTGTAGTGCGGGCAGAGCCTTTTAGCTTCCGAAGGGTTGCTAGAGCCTCTTCTGTCTTGCCCGACTTCTCGTAAATGTTAATGAGCATCCCAATCTGTGCCGCATCATCTGGCCGCTCTTCTAGGAGTCGGGTAGAGACCTTTTCGGCAATATCCCACTCCCCATACATCGCAGCCATCTGCATCAATGCGTTCCCGATATGTCTGTCGTAATTAGAGTTTTTGTACGCTAGCTTAAGGTCGTCGATCGTGGCATCGCTATTTCCGAGATATGCTTGATAGTATGCCCTGTCCCATAATAGTACTGGCTGTTGGTCATCTATCAGTGCAGCCATCCAGAGGTGATGTAATACTTCAGAGCTTCCCTGCTTTCCATCATCTAGGCGTATAGCTCTTCCATATATTTCATTAAAAAGAGCCTCTTTCTCTTTTAGGTGTGCATCCTGAGCCTTAATCAAGGAGGTGCTTGTCAGTGCCAAGAGCAGCATTAAAATGAGGGGGTACCTCTTCATATTCATAATCTTTCTTAGTCAAATGTTCATTATAGGCATGTCAATAGGACTGCCTAACTTAACTTCATAATGTAAAGATAACCATTTTCTACAAAGCGACACTTTATTTGTCATATAACTGTGTATTATTTTGGAACATATAACGAATAGAAGTGTATCTTTTCTATTTCTTTAACCCCTCATGATGATTTTTTAGTGCAACCGTCAGAAATAACCAAGAAGGAAGAAAAAGAGATGAATATGTGGAGATTGCATACTTTTTTGTAAGTTTGCAACATTAATTATGAAGTTCCTCCAGAGAGGGGATTGTTTTTTTGCAGTTAAATACAATGAGCAATAAGAATGAAAAACTGACCAAGACCGATATGGTCCAGGCCGAGACCGTAGAGGCCATCAATAAGTCAGAGGAATACCTTAAGAGAAATCGGACAGCAATTATCATACTAGTAGTTGCCCTAATCGCTGTCATCGGTGGTATTTTGGCCTACAATAATCTTTACAAGGCTCCTAGGCAAGAGAATGCTTATGAAGCATTGTATAAGGCAGAGCAACACTTTGGAATGAGTGAATACGAGGTTGCTTTGAACGGTAATGGTGCTGATGTAGTGGGATTCCTTCAGGTCATTAATGATTACAAGGGTACAGATGCTGCTAATCTGGCACATGCTTACGCTGGTATCTGCTACGCACGATTGGGACAGCCTGATGCTGCGATAGATTATCTCAAGAAGTTTAAGGCAAAGGATATGATGGTATCCCCTACTATTCATGGTGCGATCGGAGACTGCTATGTGGATATGGGTAAGCCAGAAGAGGGAGTTTCTTATTTTGAAGAGGCTGCTAAGATGGCTGATAATGACCTCCTTTCTCCTATCTATTTGAAGAAAGCTGGGATCGTTTATGAATCCATGGGAAAAGATGATAAGGCACTTCAGTGCTATCAGCAGATTATTGATAAGTATTATAGCTCTGCAGAATATCCCGAAGCTCAGAAGATGATCGAGTCCATTAAACTCAAAAAGTAAATATATCATACTGAATTATAGAAAGAGGGTATTCCTAGTTAGGGGTACCCTCTTCCATTATCATGTATTCTAATGGTGGTGGAGTGAGGTTTTTAGAGGTATTAGCGACCCTATTAATTATTAACTATTATTGTTTTGATGAAGAAGAATTCAATTATTGTCGTTTCAGGGGGAATGGATTCTATCACTCTGTTGCACGACAGAAAGGATGAGATAGCACTCGCGGTTACTTTTGACTATGGAAGTAACCATAATACAAGAGAGATAGCATGTGCCAAGTATCAATGTGAGTTATTAGGAATCAAGCATATTGTGATACCACTCACGTTCATCTCGAAGTATTTTCACTCATCGCTATTGTCAGGAGCTGAGGATATACCAGAGGGAAGTTATGGTGAGGATAATATGAAATCCACTGTGGTGCCATTTCGGAATGGCATAATGCTTGCCATTGCTTGTGGGCTAGCTGAAGATAGCGGACTTGAGCAGGTGTTCATCGCAAATCACTATGGTGATCACGCCATTTACCCAGACTGTACAGAAGGGTTTATTCAGAGTATGGGACAAGCCATGCAGCATGGGACCTACAATAATGTTAGGATAGTCGCACCTTATACGAATATATCAAAAAGTGAAATTGCTGCCATTGGTAAGAGAGAGGGTATTGACTATTCTCATACCTATTCCTGTTACAAGGGTGGTGAGAATCATTGTGGAAAGTGTGCTACCTGTATTGAGCGTCGAGAGGCATTGGCGGACGCTGATGTAGTAGATACTACGATCTATGAAGGCTAATGGAGGTGTCAAGTTATTAGGTCTTTTTACCTCTATAATATATTGATATAGAATAGAGAGGTGTATGAGATCTTTTGATGTAGCTGATATTTTAGTTATATGACGGAGAAATGCTTCCTATAGGAAAAATATTTTTTCGATATAGGAAGAAGATGTGTTTCTCATGAGAGAATTGTTCGCTGTTCGCCACAAGGTTTTTTAGAAGGAGTAACTTCCAACTCTTTGCTATTAATACTTTTGATAAAAGTAGTATAAAGCATCGCCCCTTCCTCTCTGCTAAAAAGGAGAGTTGTATGAAAGGGTCCCAAGAAAAGTATCCCGAAATGAATACTGTTATTAACGACCCTTTGCAATCCGAATAATGCACAGCAAGAGTAGTAAGATTTTCTGATGTGATATCCCCACTTCACAGGGTGTGAGGAAGTGCAGATATTTTTATATCTTTGTTTGTTATTGTATTGTGGTAACAATGAGTCAATTTGATGAAGTCCGTATTTGAAGCAATAGGTAAATACATGCAGTTGCTAGGCGTTGTTTTTCAGCGGCCTCAGCGATTTCGCATGTTTTTGAGAGAGTTGATAAGGGAGATATATACCCAAGGAGTAGGTTCTATGTGGATCGTTGCCCTTGTGTCTTTCTTTATCGGGGCGGTAGTCTCGATGCAGTTGGGTATCAATATGAGTTCGCCTCTGATACCTAAGTTTACTATTGGCTATACTGCTAGGGAGATTATCCTATTGGAGTTTTCGAGCACTATCATGTGTATGATCTTAGCTGGAAAGTGTGGGAGTAGTATCGCTAGTGAGATCGGGACGATGCGCATTACAGAGCAGCTTGATGCTATGGATATTATGGGCGTGAACTCTGCGAATTATGTCATCCTGCCAAAGATATTAGGGCTGATGATGTATGTGCCTGTCCTGGTGTTATTTAGTATGTTTGTTGGGATAGGTGGAGGATATGTGGCCACCCTGATGATTCCAGATGTCCCAATCTCAGAATTTGAGATGGGGCTTCAGCTCTACTTCAAGCCGTTTAATATATTCTACTCGATTGTTAAGAGTGTGGTATATGTATTCTTTATTGCTAGCTTGGCTAGCTACTATGGCTATAATGTGAAGGGTGGAGCATTAGAGGTAGGTAAGTCTAGTACTCAGGCCGTAGTTGCTAGTAACGTAGCCATCCTTCTTAGTGACTTGGTGCTGACTCAACTTTTGCTGACTTAATGAGAAATGATAGAGATAAAAGACATAAAGAAAAGCTATGGTAAGAAGAATGTCCTGATGGGCGTTAATACCGAGTTTAAGTCAGGCGAGTGTTCGCTGATTATTGGTAAGAGTGGTGTTGGGAAGACAGTCTTGATGAAGTGTATCGTAGGGCTAGAGATTCCCGATGAGGGAGAGGTCCTCTATGACGGACGTAGCTTGCATGAGATGGATAAGGATGATACCCAGCTTTTGAGACGTGAGGTAGGGATGCTTTTCCAAAACTCAGCTCTCTTTGATAGTATGTCAGTCTTTGAGAATGTGCTATTTCCCTTGCAGATGTTCTCAAAAGAGAAGGCCGCCAATAGAAGAAAGCGTGCTAGAGACTGCTTGCGGAAAGTGAATCTCTACGATGCACGATATAAGTATCCAGGTGAGATTAGTGGGGGGATGAAAAAGCGTGTAGCTATTGCTAGAGCGATAGCCCTTAACCCTCGTTATCTATTTTGTGATGAGCCTTCTAGTGGTCTTGACCCAGAGACTTCTAAGATGATTGACGCACTGCTAAGAGAGATCACAAAGGAAAATGATATCACTACCATCATTAATACACATGACATGAACTCAGTCTCTAATATTGGTGATCATGTCTTATTCATTAATGCAGGTAATATTTGGTGGGAAGGTAAGGGCAGTGAGATTGAAAATAGTGATGATGAGATATTGAAGAACTTCGTATTCATCAGTAAGCTATAGATGGACGGAAGGGCGTAATTGAATAAAAAAAGATTAATATAGAGACTATAATGAGTAAGGAGATAGATCAGAAAGATTTAAGTGGTGGACGCTCACTAAACTTTATTGAGCAGGTGGTAGAGGATGATCTTAAGAAGGGATTGAATGATGGACGGATCCAGACGCGTTTCCCACCAGAGCCTAACGGCTATCTTCACATTGGGCATGCTAAGGCTGTCTGTATAGACTTTGGAATTGCAGAGAAGTACAATGGTATCTGCAATCTTCGCTTTGATGATACCAATCCTGTCAAAGAGGATGTGGAGTATGTCGATGCTATTAAGGAGGATATCAAGTGGTTGGGCTTCCATTGGGAGAATATTTACTACGCGAGTGATTATTTCCAACAATTGTATGACTTTGCTGTTGATTTAATCAAAAGAGGCTTGGCCTATGTTGATGAGCAAAAGTCTGAAGTGATCGCAGCACAGAAAGGTACACCTACCGAACCAGGTATCAATAGCCCCTATAGAGACCGCCCTGTAGAGGAGAGTCTTGATCTTTTTGAGAGGATGAAGAATGGAGAGTTTGCAGAGGGGCAGATGACCTTAAGGGCTAAGATCGATATGGCTAGCCCTAATATGCACATGCGTGACCCTATCATCTATCGTATTCTCCATCATCCACACCATCGTACTGGTACTGAGTGGAAGGTCTATCCGATGTATGACTTTGCTCATGGGCAAAGTGATTACTTTGAGGGCGTGACTCACTCGATCTGTACTCTTGAGTTCGTCGTACACCGACCTCTTTATGATTATCTGGTAGAGAAATTGAGGAGCGATGATTATAGGCCTCATCAGTATGAATTTAATCGTCTCAATCTCACCTATACCATGATGAGCAAACGTCGTTTGCTTGAGCTGGTTCAGAGGAAGCTAGTCCATGGCTGGGATGACCCTCGTATGCCTACTCTCGTGGGACTTCGTCGTAGGGGATATACTCCAGCGAGTATTCGTAACTTCATTGATATGATTGGTTACACCAAGGTTGAGGGTATGGTGGATACTGGTAAATTGGAGTTTGCTGTTAGAGAGGACTTGAATAAGCACGCTGATCGTGTGGCTGTTGTTCTAGACCCTATTAAACTAGTCATAACCAACTATCCAGATGGACAGGTAGAGATGATGGATGTGACTACTAATCCAGAGGAGCCAGAGAAGGGAACCCACAAGATTGCTTTCTCAAAAAATCTTTATATCGAACGGGAGGACTTTATGGAGGATGCTCCTAAGAAGTATTTCCGCCTGAGTCCAGGAAGAGAGGTCCGACTTCGTGCGGGCTACATCATAGAGTGTACTGGGTGCAAGAAAGATGAAGAGGGTAATGTCGTAGAGGTTTATGCTGAATATGATCCTCTCTCTAAGACTGGTATGGAGAATGCAAAGAAAAAGGTCAAGGGTACTATCCATTGGGTAAGTACAGAGCATGCTCTTCCTGTGGAGGTACGTCTTTATGATCGACTCTTTAACGTTGAAGACCCAGCAGGCACTAAGTATGATGATATTAGTGAATTGATGAATCCTGATAGTGAGGTGATCGTTCCTAATGCTTATGCGGAAGAATGGTTGGCGGATGCAGAGGTAGGCCATCATTATCAATTCGTACGTAATGGATACTTTACAGTAGATAGAGATAGTACTGATGAGAAGAAGGTGTTCAATAGGACCGTCACGCTACGTGATACATGGGCTAAAAAGAATAAATAATTAGAGTGGTATGAAGAACCTAAAGAAAGTATTACTAATAGCGGCATTATTAGCCCTATTCCCACAGCTGGTATTAGCTCAGTCTAAGAATAATGTCATAGATGAAATTGCGTGGGTCATCGGTGATGAGTATATTTTACTCTCTGATATCGAACGCCAACGTCTTTATTACGAATCCATGGGAGAGCGTATGTCTGGGAATGCAAGATGTGTTATCCCTGAGCAGATGGCGGTGCAGAAGCTTTTCCTTAATCAAGCTGATATAGATAGTATCTTCGTGAACCCAGGTATGGTAAATCAGTCTGTATCTCAGTGGATAGAGGCGGTCACTAACGAGTTAGGTAGTCGGGACAAGGTGGAAGAGTACCTAGGTAGGAATATGTCTCAGATCAGAGAGGAGCGTACTAAGGTTGTCACTGATGAGTATCGTGTGATGCAGATGCAGCAGAAGCTTATAGGTGACGTAAAGGTCTCCCCTTCAGAGGTTAATCGATATTATGATGTGGTGAATAAGGATAGTTTGCCATTCATGCCACAGACGGTCGAGGTGCAGATTATTACCTTAGAGCCTAAGATTCCTTTTAGTGAAGTGGATAGGATTAAGGAGCGGTTAATAGGATTTACTAATGATATTAACTCTGGAAAGTCTGATTTCGAAACCTTGGCACGAATCTATTCTAACGACAATGCTACCGCACTAAAGGGTGGAGAGATAGGCATGGTAGGACGTGCCGAGTTAGAGCCTGAGTTTGCGAACGTAGCTTTTGGTCTGAACGATACCAAAAAAGTCTCTAGAATCGTTAAGACAGCTCGAGGATATCATATCATGCAGTTGATTGATAAGCAGGATGATAAGATTAATGTCCGACACATTATGCTTCGTCCAGAAGTAGGTGTAGAGGAGCTATCTAAGACCACTGCCTTGATGGACTCCATCGTGGGTCAGATTAAGGCCGATAGTTTAGACTTTGGTGTAGCAGCTCGATTATTTTCGTCTGACGAGAATACCCGCTTGGGTAATGGACAGATGGTAAATGATAAGCAAAAGAGTAACCACTTCGGGACCTCTCGATTTGCTATGGAGGATCTACCTCAAGAGATGTCTCCTGTGGTGGCTAATCTAAAAGAAGGGGATATCTCTAAACCCTTTACCATGACGAATAAGGATAGTAATACTGTCGTTGCCGTAGTCTTATTGAAGAAGCGAATCGCAGGACATCGTGCGAATGTGGTAGATGACTATCAAGTCATTAAACAAATCGTGCTAAATAAGAAGCAAGACGAGGTACTAGAGGAGTGGATTAAAAAGAAACAAAAGAGTACCTATACTAGGATTAGCCCTCGATATCAGCACTGTGACTTTAAGTACCCAGGGTGGGGTAGTAAGTAATAACGGTCTTGGGTATGAAAACAGCAAGGGTAAGGAGGCAAATCATCACGACGGTAGCATTATTGATGTTACTGTTGCTCGCTTCTCAGGCCAGTAATACTGGCTTGGGTAGGAGCTTTTTGCCTGGTGGCTTTGCTGATACAGTACCCCCATTGAAGCGTAATACTGCTATTGATTCGGTAAAACTCTCTAATGCAGCTAATAGTGGTGGTAAAGAGAGAATCTTCATAGAGCATGTAGATGTTTGGCGTTTTGATAAAGAGATCAATCCTGATGCTCAGATCTTAGTAGGTAATGTCCAGTTTAGGCATAAAGATGCTCTAATGTTCTGTGACAGTGCTCTTATGTATGAAGCGGACAATAGATTTGAAGCTTATGGCAACGTCCGTATAGAGCAGGGAGACTCTCTCTTCATATACTGTAATTATCTGGATTATGATGGGCAAATAATGCTCGCTCGGCTGAGGGAGCTGGTGCGGATGGAGCATGGTGATAATACACTCTATACCGACAGCCTAGACTATGATAGGGAGGCTGGTGTAGGATATTACTTCGATTATGGATCCATTGTTGATACCCTTAATATTCTATCCTCGGTTTATGGGGAGTACTCGACGGCTACAAAGTGTGCTATCTTTAATGACAGTGTTGTGTTGGAGAACCCCAACTTTATTTTACGCTCAGACACACTAAATTATGATACCGAGACTAAGATTGCTACCATATTAGGGCCTACTGAGATTGTGGGCGATAGTGGAGTGATACATGCCACAAGAGGGCTCTATGACACTGATAGGGATAGAGCTTATCTAATGGATAAGCCCGTGATAGAGTCCGGCACTAGATGGATGACAGGAGATTCAATCTTCTATGACAGGGTAGGGCAGCTGGTGGAGATGTTCAAGAACGTAGAGCTAAAAGATACGGTAGAGCATGCCTCTTTGCGTGGCGATTATGCAGAGTATCATGAGGATACAGGACATGGCCTAGCTCGTGAGCGGGCGTATATTTCAGATTATTCCTCTGAGGATACGCTGTATGTCCATGCACATCTACTTGAGATGCGTAAGGTGGACTCTGTGGCTTCTCTGTACAAGGGCCTGGGTAACGTTAGATTGTATAGAAAGGATATACAAGCGGTTTCAGACTCGATTATTTACAATACTGCGGACTCCCTAATGAACTGTCTCGGACACCCATTTATGTGGTCAGGAAAATCTCAAGTGACAGGAGACTCTATCACCATCTACCTAAAAGGCGAGGGGCTAGAGCGTGTACATATTCGAGAGAATGCCTTTGCTAGTAATCAGTTGGATGAAAAGTATTTTGACCAGATGAGGGGTCGTGAAATGATGGCTTACTTTTCGGATAATAAGATGGACTCCCTCTGGACGGATGGGAACTCGGAGGCCATATACATCAGTCTTTCGCCTGACAGCGTTCCTCAGGAACTAACACGCACCCAGAGTAGTAAGATCTTCATGCTCTTTGAGAATGAGGAGATTGTAAAAATAAAAATGACTCCAAAGACGGCTGCAAGAATGACACCGGTTTTCTTACTAGAGTCAGATCAATTAACCTTTCCTGACTTTGTCTGGTTTCCAGAAGGCCGACCTACGGGTTTTCAAGATATATTTAGAATAACCCCAAAGGTAGGAGGGGGTACGGATAAAGATGAGGCTGAGGACTCCATGGAGAAGCCTTTGTTAGAAAGCGATGATGCATTAGAGCAAGGGCAGAAGGTTATCGAGGAGCTGAAAGAAAGCGATGATAAAGTCATTGAAAACGCCAAGGAAATGATCCCGGAGCAGACCCCAAGAGACATTAGTACGACAAATACAAAAAAGGAAAAACAGTAAGATGGGAATAGGAAGTTTTTATAAACAGAGAAAGCCCTCTAAGTTTAGATATGTTTATCGATACTATGATCCAAAAAAGGAGGAGTTAGATAAGAAAATTAGGCGAGCTAAACATAAGCTTGAGTCTAATGGGGAGATAGATCCGGAGGAGGTGAAGGAGAATATTCGCAGATCTGCAAGACGTCAGTCGGAGGTATTGGCTAAGTTTGGTGATGATGAGTCTGTGAGAGAGACTGTAAGTGAGAAGAACCGTAAGCTAATTCTTTTCTTAACTCTTGCGATTGTTTTCCTCGTATGGTTATTCAATCACCTCGGTCTGGGTTTCTTTAAGTATATGTTTTCATGGCTCTGATGTGAAATTCTATGGACAGTTTGATTAAACTTTTACCTGATAATATTGCCAATCAAATAGCTGCAGGTGAGGTTATCCAGAGACCATCTTCTGTCGTAAAAGAGTTAGTCGAAAATGCGGTAGATGCTGGTGCAACTGAGATATTTATTGATATAAAAGACGCGGGAAAGACCCTCATTCAAGTCATTGATAATGGTAAAGGGATGGCTCCAATGGATGCCCGTATGGCTTTCGAGAGGCATGCCACTTCGAAGATTTCATCTGCCGATGATCTCTTTGCTCTGACCACCATGGGGTTTCGTGGCGAGGCGTTGCCGAGCATCGCTGCTGTTTCACATATTACGTTGCAGACACGTGCAGAGGATTGTGAGCAAGGTATTCGTCTGGATTTAGAAGCTTCAAAGGTTGTGGATAGTCAGCCTGCTATTTGTGCCCAAGGGGCTAACTTCTCTGTCAAACATCTCTTTTTTAATGTTCCAGCTCGCCGAAAGTTTTTGAAGCGAGATGAGACAGAGTATAGACACATTGTCAGTGAAGTTGAGAATGTAGCAGCTGTGCGTCCGCAGGTTGCCTTTACGCTGAGGCATAATGAGGTAACGACATTTGAGCTCAAGCCCTCTAGTGTCAAGCAGCGTTTGATTAATCTATTTGGTAAGCGATTTGAGAGTAGTCTCTTACCTGTAGATATAGATACCCCTTTGGTTCATATTACGGGCTTTGTGACTAAGGTCTCTGCTACCAGAAAGCGTGGGATGCAGCAGTACTTCTTTGTGAACGAACGTTACATGAAGCATAGCCTCTTTCATCGTATGATACTTAATGCCTATGGCAGTATGATACCATCTGGAGAGTATCCTGAGTATTTTTTATTTTTTACTGTTGATCCCAGCAGTATCGACGTTAATATCTCGCCAACAAAGACGGAGATTAAGTTCGCTGCAGAGCAAGAGATTTCAACCATTCTGTATTCTGCTGTCCGAGAAGTATTGATGGCTGGTGCAGCTGTTCCGAACTTGGACTTTGATAGGGATGAGTCTATCCCTGTTGCTCATACTATGCCATCTGAAGCCCTTGTGGAGCCTCCTATCACATCCGATGTCTTGATCCTAGAGAGTAAGATGAATAAGAGTAAGGAAGAGCCACCCGTCGATCTGGACATACTCCTCAGAGGAAATGATTTTCAGATGCCGGATCTTTCTGATTGGGATAAGTTCTATGATAATTTTGAAGGTAAGCGTTCGGCACGTAAGGCAACGCAGTCCTCACTGATAGACCATTTAGATCAGAAGGCGCCTATAGAGGAGGTTCATTATGATCGACAGGATGATGTCATCCCGACACCTACTCTATATGATCATTATGCCGTCTATCCCTCAGCAAAAGGCTTGGTCGTCGCAGATATAGATAGAGTGAGATACAAGGTGCTTTATGAACGTATGAAACGTGGTCTGATGAAGGGCGTTGCGGTATCACATAGTTTGCTTTTCCCCTCATTGATTGAGCTTAGTGCTAAGGATGCCGAGTTGCTTAACCGTCACTTAGCTACACTAAATACACTTGGCTTTGACCTCTCACACATGGGAGATAACTCTTTTGCCATTAATGCTGTCCCCGAGGGGATCTCTGCTGGTGCAGAGGAGGAGTTATTGCAGCAAATTTTAAGTGAGTGTCAAGGTACATTAAAATCTAGCGAAGATGTGTTGACTGATATGCTGGTTCGTAAACTCATTAATTTTAAGGTCAAGCAGACTGTACGTTCTAAGCTTTCACCTGTACAAGCACAAGAGTTATTGCAGGAATTATATACCCTTCCTGAGTATTTAATGACACCTGATGGTCAGAATACGATCACGATTATTACTCCTATAGAATTAGAGAGGCGTTTTCATTAAGATTAGGTAGTAGGCATGATCTGTAGGGGGGCTTGGAGTGCGTAAGACAAAAAATGAAACCGCTTCGTATTGGCATCAACCAATAATAGAAGCGGTCTCATAAAAGTAGCCCCGACGGGAATCGAACCCATATCTAAAGTTTAGGAAACTTTTGTTCTATCCGTTGAACTACAGGGCCAAGGTTATATTTGAATGCAAAAATACGATTTTTCTGAGTGATATGCAAGGAGCTAAGTTAGAAAGAGTTTTACTATCCATCATTACGGTCTGTTATAATGCGGATCAAGCTCTGGTTCGGACTATGGATTCTGTAGCCGAGCAGACCTTTCGCAACTTTGAATATATCATCATTGATGGGGCTTCTGAGGATGGAACCTTGCAAATTATTCATGAGAGAAGGGCTGAGGTGGACCAGTGGATCAGCGAGCCTGATACTGGGATATATAATGCTATGAATAAGGGTATAAAGATGGCAAAAGGCGAGTATCTCTGCTTTATGAATGCAGGGGATTGCTTCCACGCTCCCAGTACATTATCGGATTTGTTTGCTTCTATAGGTTCACAAAGGCCCGACGTCCTTTATGGGCAAACCAATTTGGTGGATAATGTTGGGAACTACCTAAGACCTCGACGATTATCTGCTCCTAAGAAATTGACGAAAAGAAGTTTTTTGAGGGGAATGTTGGTTTGTCATCAATCATTTTATCCCAAGCGTGACTTGGCTCCAATGTATGATGAGAGCTATCGGTATTCAAGTGATTATGATTGGTGCTTGAACATCCTAGGTCGATCCCGAAGTAATTATTATAGTGGTTTGGTTCTCACAGATTATTTATCCGAAGGGATGACGACTCAGCATCGTAGAGCCTCCTTGGTAGAGCGGTTTAAGATTATGCGAAAGCACTTTGGCATTATGCCTACCCTATTCGCCCACTTTTATATCACCTTCCGTCTTATCTTTCATCGGTGATTCCTCCAACCCTTTAGAAGTTAAGGTTGAGCCCCATTTTGACATTCCACGGGCCAGTTGAGTGAGGTCCCATAGGGGTTAGTCTTCGATACACATCAATTCGGACAACCTTTAGAATATTCTCCAGACCAAATCCCATTTCCATATACGGGTGCTTGTAGCTCATTTCGGTCGATATGTTTGGTAATACGAATAGCTCTTTCCCAGAGTCCTGTGAATTTTTATTTGTCGTATTTCCCCATAAGAGGTTAACCGTAAGGACTCCTCTTAGATTGAGTTTCTTAACGAGCGGCAGCCTATTTGCTATTACGCCTCGCATGTGGTATTCGCAAAAAGCAGAGATCCATTCATCTGCTACATATTCTCTTCTTCTTAATCCCTTAAAGCTAAATCTCCTGACGAAGAAATTCCTATTAAGCGGTGGATCATAAAGGAATGGGAATGGTACTGAACTCCATATCTTACCTCCATTGATATTGTAATCTAATCGTCCAAAGGCACCTAGCCATAGTTTTTGCTCAACGGATATCTCTGAACGTATCCGCTTATATTGACCTCCTAGATTAGGCGATGCGTATTCGAGTTTGAAAGTGAATATGGGATGTGTCTGTCTTAGTCTTTTATACCAGTTTTCCCTCTGCATCGATCCCGGAAATATGTCCTCTTCTGGAGACCAGCGTATTTCTGTACCGATCATCGCATCCCTTAGATACTCATACCTTATAATGCTATTATCAGGAAGTACCCGTACGTATTCGAGTTCACCTACAGGATAATCAGTCGCATGATTATAATACAATTGAATAGTCCACGCCGAATCGATATCATAGTGGTACCGAGCCTCTAGGAGCTTTCTGTACGAAAAGTAAGTCAGGTGTGGTACTCCCACATTGAAGATAATATTATTCCCATCATTATTCAAAATTCTGTTGCCTGGGGAGTATAGCTCATAGCCGTAAGCCAGTGAAATATCGTGCCGAGGGAATTCCTCAGCATAGTACCGCTTGGGTCTAAAGCTGTGCATCCCTTTCGTTCGGAAGGTGATTTTATCAGAGCCCGTGGCGTAAGCTATGTAGCCACTTAGGAAATTGCGTTTGTTAAGTAGTGCCGTTGTCCGTCCTCCCAGTTGTACCCTAGCACCATTGAACCAGTCATATCCCACCAGTTTATTAAGAGGGCCTATTTCCACCAGGCTACCCCCATATATCAGATTACTATTCCAGCGAGTTCGGATATAATTAACAGATAGAGCGTCCGCTACTTCCATAATGAATTTATGAGTGGGATGTTCTCTTAACCTCACCATGAATTGCTTTAATCCGTGATCAGAGACGAGGAGATCCTTGCCCGTACTCTGATCTTTGTATGCCTTTAAGTCTTTCTCAGATGAACTATCACGTAGCCTTATTTTAGAGTAGATCAGTCCACTGTCAGGAGAAGTGTAGTTATATTCATCGTAGCTTCTGGTATGATCGATGTTAGCGGAGAGCACTTTGTGATACAGCCGCACATTAGCGAGTAATTCTTCATTCTTTAGGTTAGATCTCTCTGATATAGAAGCGTCAAAATTCTGTATCAATCTCATCTTTTCAATGAAGTTGATGTTGGAGAAGTGCGGGAATGTGAGCTCGCACCTCAGCAATCTTGGGATACTATCCATCGTGACAATAAACTGTCCACGAAAGCTTGGTTCATTAGGGTAATGAGGTACGACTTCTAGGACCTGTGCTACCTTTCTTTGGTGAATAATAGTATCTGTAAGATAATATTTATAGTGAAAACGGCCCAAGTCAGATAAAGGAGATGGGATATCTGTATCCAGCATGTGGACGTGCCTCTTGAATAGATCTATCGGAGGAAAGAGTTCGTAGAGAGCCATTGATAATGTCCCATCATCGATGTTCTGGTCTAAGCCTATAGTTTTCTTGAATTGGATATCTTGGTTGAATACCTTTTTCTTAGCATTGTATCCAACCCTTCTAACGGTCTCCCGATGTGACAAAGGCAAGATCATCTCATCTTCAATCTTTGAAGGTATTAAATATGAAGGGTAAAAGGGTATTACATATTCAAGGAAATTTTGCACAGCATCTATATTAGCTGCAGAGAGCGTGATGTTATCAATTTGCCTAAAAGAATAGTTCCTAGTCGACTTTTGTCTTCTTTCTTTCTCATCTCTCGCAATCCGCATCGCCAGTTCATAAGCGGGATTGTCAACGCTACTATACTTCGTTTTATGCCCGACGACGGTTACTTGTGGTATTAAATAAGGGTTGGGCTGTATGTATAGCTTAAGCGTGTCCCCTCCTAGCTTGTAAGGCTGAAAGTTATATGAACTTGTGATAAATCCAGGCTTACTTAGGATAACGATTTCAAAGCTTTCTCTCTTTTTGACGTGAATATTAAGTACCGACGTGCCATCCTTATAGCTTGTAGTGATCGGATGGCTATAACTCAGACTGTCACGCACTAATGAGAGCTGGACATCACGCTCAGGCTCTTTCGAGAGTGCGTTAATCACCTGAATCGTACAATATGCCTCGAGAGGAAGGACCTTCTCAATGGTCTTACGATCCTGCCCATAGGATATATTGCTCAAGTTTATTAGGAGCAGAATGAGGATTAAGTTGGCTATGATTTTAGGACGCTCCATTCTTTATACTTATGCGAAAAACTATTTCTCTCGCAGAGAAGTTACACTTTCGTTTTGGCATCAGCTACCGCTCCCAATTCAGAGAGTTGATTGAAACTACTTGATAAAAATCGTTGCAATTGATTTATGTCAATATTTATGAGTAGTTCTCCTCTATGAGCTAGAGATATCTTACCCCGTTCCTCGCTGATGATGATGACCTTAGCATCACATTGCTGAGACATCCCCAGCCCTGATCGGTGTCTTAGGCCCATCTCCTTAGGTAGGTCGTTCCCTTGGGCTACTGGTAAGATACATCCAGCAGCTACTATCGAATAATCCCTAATGATCATAGCCCCATCATGAAGCGGAGAGTTCTTGAAGAAAATATTCTCTATGAGTCGAGAGTTCACGTCAGCGTTAAGAATCTCCCCAGTATGTGCATAGGCCTCAAGGCTGATCTCTTGCTCTATCACAATCAGAGCCCCCGTCTTTTTTCTAGCCATGTTGGAGCAGGCAAATGAGAGCATCGCCACAAAGGAGGACTCTTTCTCTTCCTTTTCCTTCCGATTTTGCTTGAATAGTCGCCTCAAGAAACGCCACCTTCCTGTAGAGCCCAGCATGTTGAGGAAGCGCCGAATCTCCTCTTGGAATAATATTACGACAATAACGACTACCCCTCCCATCACGGCATCAAGGATACCCCCCAATACTTTCATCTTGAAGAGTTGGGTGGTAAGTATCCAGATGATAATGAGTGAGATCACGCCTATGAAGAGGTTCCCACTCCCGCTCTTACGAAGCATATCGTACGTATAGTAGAGCATAAGCCCTACCAGTATGATATCTAGAAAATCAATAAAGGAAAAAGGTAACCACTCCATAATTTATAATAATTTTTTTTGAGGACTTACTTAGCTACAAAAGGTTGAGCATTTTGGTGTCTTAATCGTCTAAGCTCACTCGTGATCTTAACCGCCTCCACAGCTTCACGTACATCGTGTACCCTGATGATATGTGTGCCCTTCATCAATGATATAGTATTCAGGATAGACGTCCCATTCAGAGCCTCCTGTGGCGTTGTTCCGAATAAACGATAGATCATACTCTTACGGCTGATGCCTACCAATAGAGGGAAGTCGAGAGCAATAAACTTATCCAGATCAGCCATGAGTTCATAATTTTGCTCAGTAGTTTTACTGAAGCCAAAGCCTGGGTCTAAGATGATATTTTCCCTCTTCAGTCCTAATTCTTCTAACTTCTGGATTGTTACCAGTAATTCATTGATTACACCATCTGCGACACGCCCCTCATAGCCACATAACTTCTGCATCGTCTTCGGTGTACCACGCATATGCATCAGAATGTAAGGAACCTGTAGCTGAGCTATCGTGGAAAGCATCTCAGGATCAATGATCCCGCCACTGACATCATTGATGATGTCAGCATCACCCTCTTCGATTGATCGTCTGGCAACTTCGGCACGGAATGTATCCACGCTGACAGGAACATCTGGGTAGCTTTGCCTAATGATTGATAGGACCTGCTTAACCCTCTTCCATTCCTCCTCAGGTGATACATCCGAGGCATCAGGTCGTGAGCTATAGCCACCGACGTCAATAATTGAGGCTCCTTCGCTTAGGATCTGTTCAATACGATCGTGGATCATCTTCTCTCCATCTACCCGACTCTGAGAGTAAAAGGAGTCCGGTGTATGGTTTAGGATCCCCATCACTAGAGGCTCCTCTGTCATATTATAAGGCTTCCCACGGAAGTTCATTACCACGTCTGGTTTCATACGATACATATTAAAAATTGAATTCTGATGAAGGGAACAATGCTACATTCCTATCTCCACAAAATTACTCTTAATTCCGTAATCTAGCAAAGCTTATTAGTGATGGGGGATTAGAACCTTTAGAAATAGGTTATTACTCATATCTCGAGCTGTATGTTATTTCGAGGGTACCTATATAGAATCTTTTGAAAGTACCGGTAGAATGATTCGAAAGTGGCGGTAGAATGTTTTGAGACCTATGCTTTGCATCAAGAATACCTTATTATACTCACGAGAAGGTGAGGTATAATAAGGTATATATTGATGTTAGGCTTCTACAGCCGTAGACTCTTTAAGAGTTTTCGAAATTCTATCGCTCTAATTCTCTCTGTATAGTAGCGATCTACATTGAGAGGGCTACTATTTCCTAAGACAAGAACTGATTTACTCCTTTCAAGGGTGGGACTATATCCGTTTAGAGGAGTAAGAAAGCAATGGGAATAGCGATACCTATAAGAAAGAGAATTCCTCCACGACCCTTCAGCCCTCGCTTTCCTTTGACCAAGAATAGCCCTGTCAATGTAATGATAATCAAACTGAGAGCAAATAGATCTGAGAAGTAGGTCCACCAATGGCCAGGATTGTAATGGAGACGTACGAATTGACTCAGGAGTGGTCGCTTCCTAAGTCTATCATACACAGCATTACCCGAGGAGAGATCTACTTCAATGGTCGAGCCACCTTTTAGGAAGATCTTCATCGATGTCTCTGATGGGAAAAAGTGCTTTGTGTAATTATTCTTTTCTCCAAGTTTTTCTAACTCCTTAAGAATATCATCCTTTTGGACCCCGTTTTTTGAGATGGGTGCTTTTTCAAAGAATTGAACCTCCTGTCTGGTGACACTGTAGTGTGGGTTAATGGTGGATCTGTGATTCATCATAATGCCTGATAGAGCATATATAATGATCACACCAGCGAAGAAAAATGATAAGTCTCGATGGATAAGCCTTAGCCATCGGTTTATTTTCGCTGAACCCTTTTTTGTAGGAGAAGATTGTTTCATAAGATTTGAGTTGGATCTCGTTTACTCACTCCTCGTTATCTAGAATCTTGTATGAGGTGGCTTCCAGATAATAAAGGCTAATGTATGCTTTGCCCTCTTTTTCAGCTCGTTCTGCTATGCGAGTTCTAAAGTTAGCGATACGTTCGGAGACGCTATCAGATGGATCTTCGGCGTTTGCTTTCTTATCAGCACTACATCCGCTCTCACCTTCCTCTCCATGTTTTTCAGCCATTTCAGCCGCAATCTGTGCTTCCCATTGAGCAAGATATTCTTCGTCGATGCGATTCTCCTTGAGTATCCCTTCTACCCGAACCATGCTGCCTACCGTTTCTTGCGAAAAACTACCAATCGCCTCGCCAGCTTCTGCACGTAGAGAGATAGATTCATCACTGCCCATTAGGAATATCTTACCACCACCGTGTGCACATATATGTGTGCAAAGTCCTTCTACGGTGACTACGGAGTCCACCAAATTATCTGCTTGATTGACTAGGTCGTCAACATCAAGTATCACCATGTCATCCTGATGATTATTCTCTTTTTTGCCATCGTCCTTACAACTAACAAATAATAGAGGTAGTGTGAGGGTTAAGATTAGTAAAGTAGTTATTTTATTCATGTTTGATTAATAAGAGGGTTTATATTCTGTTCAAATAACGATATGCAAAGGTCTATATAATTCTCTATAATTGACATCCCCTCTTTTATGTATATTATCTATCAGAAATAGCCACATTTAGGTACGACCTAGACCTTTGTAGTCTTGAATGTCTTTGCTCTTTGGGGTGACACGAAATACACGTGGAGATGATATTTATGATTGAAATAGAGGAGAATACATCAAAAGATAATGACAACTTTATCAGAGTTGTGCTATCTCATGCGACAGTGTATGATAAAACGTAACTATGTCTGACTTTTTAGGAAGATAAAAACCAGAAAAGGTTTAGTTATATAATGGAGTTACGCTTCCTATAGGAACGATAATTTTTTCCTATGAGAAGAAGATGCGTTTCCTATAGGAAGAATTTTCGCCCCTTTTAAGCCCCTTCTCACAACAGCCACCTTTCATTTTGTTACTATTATCCGACCACGAATGAAGGCTTATAAATGTATGCGATACTCTGATGGATTAAGTAGGACCTGATAGAGCATTAACTGGGGCTTCTTTTATTAATCATTTCCATAGGGGGTAACCATAGCAACTTAGTTACGTCTAAATTCAAGGAGATATAATGAGGTGGCTATTCACGCAGAGAGAGACTGCCAAAAAGATGTATTTGGCATAAGAATTGCACTTAACTATTTTGAAAACAATGAAAAAGCTTATATTTGCTTTATAATGAATGTATATATATAATATTAGATATAACTAGGGATGTATTTTTTTTTACTGATTATCTTACTGCCAATAATACTAGTCGCCTATCTATTGATAAAAAACTGGAGATTAGTCCGTGCTGCATATAAAATCAACCAAACTCAGAAAGCTCAGAAAAAACAGTATCAAGAAGAACAGGAGCGATCTGAGCGTGTACGGAAGCGAACCCGACCAGAGCAGAGCAGCGTAGAGCTCATTAATGACGCTCACTTAGATCTGGAGGGCGGGGAGTATGTGGACTACGAGGAGGTTAAGTAAAGCATTTTGCCCTTGTTATCCCACTGAATTATTTCACTTAAAAATCATCAAAACTATGACAGAGAAAAAATTTACCGTAAATGGAATGAAGTGTGCTGGCTGTGTGTCAGCTGTAGAGATGGGACTCAAGAATATGAAAGGGGTACAGAGTGTATCCGCAGATCTTGCTGGTAAGAACGCTACTATTAAGTATAATGAAGAGGAGGTTACTCCTGAAGCATTACGTGACGAAGTCAAGGAACTTGGCTTCGAGTTGCTCATCAACGAATAAAATAAAGATCAAAGAAAAATCCTAAAAAAACATTAGCGATACCCGCTATACACAAATACTATTCTCATGACAGAAAAGAGCTTTACCGTAACAGGAATGAGCTGCGCAGGCTGCGTGGCCGCCGTTGAGAACCGCCTCAAGAAAGCAAAAGGGGTGGAGGATGCCTCTGTCCAACTCCTCGAGGGACGTACCACCGTACGTTATAATGAGAAAGAAACTTCTCCTGAAGCCTTACGTGATGATGTAAGAAGCATCGGATACGATATGCTTATCGAGGAGCAGGCAAAGTCGAGAGATATCAAACGTATAGCGAGTGAAAGCAAAGAACTGAAGAAGGTGCTTAGTAAACTCATCATCACAGCTATCATCGCTATAATGATGATGGCCGTGGAGATGTTTGGAGAGGAATGGGGGATTGCAGATGTTTTCTCTCCGTGGTTCTTACCTTTAGGAGCTACGTTCATAATGTTTTACTCCGCTATTGACTACCATAAGAGAGCACTGAAGCAATTACGCCATCTCACTTTTACGATGGATACACTCATCAGTATGAGTGTGAGTGTCGCTTATTTCTTCAGCGTCGTACGTTACCTAATCCTAGACCGTCCAGAGATGGGAGGCCTATTTGGGAATAGTTACTTCGATGTAGTGGGGATGATTATGAGTTTCGTCCTTCTAGGGAAGTATATTGAAGAGCGGGCTAAACACAAAACTAATGATGCCCTTCGCTCCCTCATGGCTCTTACCCCCGAAACAGCATTAGTCAAGAAAGGGGATGACTTTGTAGAGATCCCTGTAGAGGAGATAGCCATTGGTGATCATATCCGCCTTAGAAACGGCGATCGTGTCCCCGTGGATGGATTTCTTCAGGAGCCTGGAGCTTTCGACGAAAGCACTATAACAGGAGAGCCTATCCCTGCAAGCAAGATGAGAGGAGAGGAGGTCTTCTCTGGTACCATTTCTGTCGGAACTGTTACGACTATCGAAGCAACTAAGGTCGGGGATGAGACTTTATTAGGACGCATTATTGCCTCTGTCCGACAAGCTCAAGCCACAAAGGCTCCTATCCAGAGAATAGCAGATAAGGTCTCAAGTGTCTTTGTCCCGGTCATCTTAGGCATCGCACTCGCCACATTTCTCATCTGGGGAATGGGTGGAATAGAGGAGTCTTGGCTACATGGGATATATTTTGCTATCAGTGTGCTCTGTATTGCCTGTCCTTGTGCTCTAGGGCTAGCTACTCCTACGGCGATAACCGTTGCCATGGGGAAGGCTTCCAAGGAGGGCCTACTCATAAAGGATGCTGTGGCTCTTGAGCAGTTAGCGAAGGTAACTGATGTCATTTATGACAAAACTGGAACGCTAACCGAAGGTGAGCCGAAGGTGGTCACTTACTCTGGCACCATGAGTGCTACAGAAGAGGCGTTGCTGGTACGTGCTGAGCAGCAATCTAGTCACCCTCTAGGGAGTGCCATAATAGCCCACTTTAGTATGATGGATAGCGATGCTATGCCTGAAAATATTCGTGAGGTAGCTGGAGAAGGTTTGCAATTCAGCTACCAAGGAGAGGACTACTTCATCGGAAACAAGAAGCCAAATACCAGTAAGGAGGTAGAAGACCTGGAAACAAAGTACCCTCTCGCTACACCTGTTTACTATAGCAAAGGGAATCAGCTAATCTCTCTACTCATCATTGAGGATACGCTACGACCTGATGCACGTGAGGCATTACAGGATCTTCAAAAAGACACAGGGGTTAGGATTCATTTACTATCAGGGGACCGCACTGAGCGTGCAGAAGCTCTAGCAAAGGAAGTTGGGATATATTCTGTGCAGGGTGGTCTATCCCCTCTTGACAAAAAGGACTTTATCTCAGGCTTACAGGCCAAAGGACACATCGTAGCCATGGTAGGGGATGGGATCAATGACTCTCCTGCCTTAGCAACAGCTGACCTCAGCATCGCCATGAGTAGTGGTAGCAATATCGCTACGGATGTTGCTCAAGTAACGGCCATTGGTGGATCACCTTATGCCTTAGAGAAGGCCATTAAGTTATCGAAGAAAACGGTTAGGATTATCCACCAAAACTTCTTCTGGGCCTTTATATACAACTTTCTAGCGGTGCCTATTGCTGCCGGGCTCTTTTACCCCTCTCTATTTGTCACACCAATGATTGCTGCTGCCGCGATGGCGTTCAGCTCTATCTGTGTGGTTCTGAATTCGCTTCGTCTGATGCGTTAAAAAGAGCATCAATATGATGCTGAATTAGAGGAGAGATCTAGCCACTTCTGTAGCTGTTGGGATATCTGTTCTCAAGCGGCTAGAGACCACTTTGTACCCCTCCAACATTCTCTGTCGCTCTGGGCTATCATAGAGCAAAGGTGCTAGAGTGTTCCAGATCTTCTCTTCTTCGAATAGTCCACCATACATTTCGTGTACTACCTCGTACCCTGCTATGAGATTAACCAAAGAGATATATGGAATAGTAAAGAACTTATTAAAGACTATATTAGCTAAGCCTCCGCCCTTCACGGCATAACAAACCACTTGTGGGCAGCCCATCAGAGCGGTTTCAAGCGTAGCCGTGCCACTTGTGACTAAAGCGGCATTCGCCTGACGTGCCACACCAAGCGTATCACCGCTAATGAGGTGTATCCGCTCATCTATATCACGGGCATATCCCTGTCCCAGTATTATTTGCTCATATAGCTTACGGTGCACACTAGGAGCCATGGCTATCAGAACATCATGATCAGGAAAGCTATTAGCCACTCTCAACATGGTCGGGAGATTTTCCTCAATCTCGGAACGACGGCTACCACAGAGGACGGCGATATATTTACTAGGATATAGGGGATTCAATCTCGGATGGTCAGTGAGGTATCGCTGAACAGCTTCTGCCGTAGGATTTCCTACATACTTTGCCTGAGGTAGGTTGTGCTCCTCAAAATATGGGACCTCGAAAGGAAAGATAGTAAGGACCTGATCGGTATGACTCCGAAGAGTCTTGATACGCCCTTTTTTCCAAGCCCACACTTTTGGTGGTATATAGTATGTTATACTAGTGTTGGGAAGATTCGTACGAACGAATGGAAGAACGTATCTAAAGCAGAAACTACCATAATCCACACAGATGACCCGATCCGGCTGTACCTCTAGGAGCTTCTGCTGTACCAGATCAGCTCCTCTCTGGATCGTCTTAAGGTTCTTCACCACATCCACAATGCCCATAAACGCAAGATCCTCAGATGGCAAGATACAATCTCCTCCCTCGGCTCTCATCATAGGGCCTCCCATATAAACAAAAGAGGCTTCTGGATCCAGTACCTTTAGCTCCCGCATTACTGTTGCAGCATGTACGTCTCCGCTAGCCTCTCCTACGACAAAGAAGTATTTCATTATTTATTCTTACTATTGTGATAATGTCTCGTCCCAGTGCTTTATCTCTTGAATAAATTCGTAATCAGTTACATCTATATTGCAGGGTACAAGGGTCGCATAGCCCTTATATAGCAGAGCTACATCCCAATTCTGATTAATCGGCTTTGCTAGCTCAATCTCCCCAGATAGCCAATAGACATCTCTACCATCTGGTGTCTGTTGCTGTACATACTCACCTACGTATCTGCCATCTGCTTGACTACAAACCCTTAGACCTCGTACGATAGGCTCATTAGGCACGTTAATATTGAGATACACTCCCTGTGGTAGTCCTTCTTTTAGGACACGGCGTGCTATACTGCGTGCAAAACGACAGCTATCGAGGTAGTCACTGTCTTGCTTTCCATGAAGCAAGGAAATAGCGAAACTTGGGATCTTAAAGATCGTTCCCTCTATCGCAGCTCCAAGAGTCCCTGAGTAATTAACGGCGATGCCTTGATTACCTCCGTGATTGATCCCTGCTACAACCATATCTGGCAATACCGTTACGATCTCATTGAGGGCCAACTTGACACAATCGGCAGGGGTGCCACTACAGCTATATACGGTCAGCCCAGGCTCTGAATGCACTAAGTTAAAATGAATTGGCACTGTGCTGGTAATGGCACTCGAGGTCCCACTCCTAGGGCCATCTGGTGCCACCACCACAATATCACCTAGATCTCGGAGAGCTGTATATAGCTCTATCAGACCTTTAGCAAAGACACCGTCATCATTACTGACTAGTATGAGAGGACGCTTATTGGTCATAACTTCTTTATCTTCATGAGTTCAACTTCGAATATCAGAGTAGAGTATGGTGTTATCCTACCTTGTCCGCCACTTCCATAACCGAGATTGTAGGGGATGATTACCTCCCACTTATCCCCTGAAGTCATCCTCTGTAATGCATACTGTAGCCCCTTAATGATCCCGACAGGTTGCCCTTCAGAATTGATGTCGAAGATGGTGACATCCATTGTTTCTTTTTGCTGGATGACTTCACCAGATATCAATTTCCCACTGAGTTCAATCCTTACCTCGCTATTTTGATAGGGCTTCTGTCCATCGGGATTTGGGCTCGACTTAATCACCTTGTAATAGACATTTGTCTTATCCTTATGGTTGAGGAACTTCAGCTCTGTGTAATCAGGATTTTTAGCTATATCCTCAATGTATGATTCATTTTTTATCTGATACTCAGACTTTTCATCTGGAGTTGAGGAAAGACTGTTGCAACTTGTAGCTAGTAGCACAATGCCCAGCATCAGTATTCCCAATATATTCTTTTTCATATTATTCCTGAATTTTCTTTAACAAGTTCTTCATACTGACTTCCTTCTCTATGAGCTTGTTGAGGTCCGTAATCGCAACTCTTTTTTGCTCCATAGTATCACGATATCGAATGGTCACACAATGATCTTCTAGCGAGTCGTGATCCACGGTCACACAGAATGGAGTACCGAGAGCATCCTGTCGTCTATAACGCTTGCCGATAGAGTCCTTCTCGTCGTAATCGCAAGGGAAGTCAAACTTCAGATCATCAACAATCTTCTTTGCTAGCTCAGGCAAACCATCCTTCTTCACAAGAGGGAAGACGGCCACCTTCTTAGGTGCAATAGCAGGTGGAAGGTGTAGTACCACTCTTGTCTCCCCACCTTCTAGTTGCTCCTCTTCATAGCTACCACTTAAGATGCTTAGGAAGAGCCTGTCCACTCCTATAGAGGTCTCGACGACATACGGAACATAGCTCTCACCTCGCTCAGGATCAAAGTAGCGTAACTTTTTACCCGAGAACTTCTCATGGCTACTTAGATCAAAATCTGTACGGGAGTGTATACCCTCTACTTCCTTGAAGCCAAATGGCATCTCGAACTCTATATCAGTCGCGGCATTTGCATAGTGGGCCAACTTCTCGTGGTCATGCCAACGGTATTTATCATCACCGAGTCCAAGAGCTTGGTGCCACTTAAGTCTAAAGGCCTTCCAACGCTCGAACCACTCTAGCTCTGTACCAGGGGCTACGAAAAACTGCATCTCCATCTGTTCGAACTCCCGCATGCGGAAGATGAACTGGCGAGCCACGATCTCATTTCTAAAAGCTTTACCAATCTGAGCGATACCAAATGGAATCTTCATTCGACCACTCTTCTGAACATTAAGATAATTCACGAAGATGCCCTGTGCAGTTTCTGGTCGGAGATAAATCTTCATCGCATTATCAGAAGTGGAGCCCATCTCAGTAGAGAACATCAGGTTGAACTGCCTTACGTCAGTCCACTCACGAGAACCGCTCACAGGGTCCACTATCTCACAATCCAAAATCAATTGTCTGAGAGCCTCAAGGTCATTATCATTCAAGGCGTCACTAAAACGTTTGTGGATAGTATCATATTCCTCTTGATACTTCAATACACGCGGATTAGTAGCACGGAACTGAGCCTCGTCAAAGGCTTCGCCAAAGCGTTTAGCAGCTTTATTGACCTCCTTTAGTATCTTATCATTAATCTTCTCCAGATGCTCTTCCATCAAGACATCAGCACGATACCTTTTCTTTGAGACCTTATTATCAATCAATGGGTCGTTAAAGGCATCTACGTGTCCGCTAGCCTTCCAAATGGTAGGGTGCATAAAGATAGCGGAATCAATACCCACCACATTGTCATGCAGGAGGGTCATACTATCCCACCAATATTTTTTGATGTTATTTTTTAGTTCCACTCCATTCTGTCCATAATCATAGACAGCACCTAGGCCGTCATAGATTTCTGAACTTGGAAAAACAAAGCCGTACTCCTTACAGTGAGCTACAATCTTCTTAAATAGATTGTCCGATGGTTGTGCCATAGCCTCAATATCTTACTTACAAGTTATTTATTCAAAACCTTAATGCACAAAGATAATCATTTTACATCACAATCACTTAGCCCCACAATTTAAGAAACACTATATTTTAACCCTTACTAAGTATGTTGCTAGCATTTTTTTGGTCCAAAATGTCTTTTGAAGGAACGTAGTCCTCTCTGATGTTTTGCGAATCTTATAGGACTTCTGGTTTGTTTTGGCTGATCTGGGACTTATATAATATTTCAAAAGTGCTATCTACTATATTAAAATTCGTTATCTTTGAGGTATAATATAATAAGTATAGGAGGAACCGTATGGCAAAAGTAAAGATAGGCGACAGAGTTCGCTTTCTTAATGATGTGGGAGAGGGCGTCGTACGCAACGTACTAAGAAGTGGCGTCGCGTATGTCGAAGATGAATCCGGATTCGAGATACCAATCATGGAGAATGAATTGGTAGTGGTCACTGAAGGGGCTACTATAGTCCCTAAGCCACAATCTAATAAGAGCATAAAAGAGACTTTAGGCAAGGCCAATCCAGCTCCAAAAGCAGCTCCTGTCCCTCAGCAGATGAGAGTACGGAGCAGTGATAGTCTTGGTGAAAAACTTAATATCCATCTCTGCTATCTGGTAGAGGAAGATGGTACGATGGGGCGAGACGATTTCGAGGTCTATCTCGTAAATGAATCCAACTATGATCTGATGGTACTTTACACATCAGGACGAGACTCAATGCAAGAGGTTCGATTTTCGGGGGTTATTCCATTTGACTCCTCTGAAATGCTAGAGCACTTCTCGCCAAAGGAATTAGCAGAGCGAGAGAAGAGCTCCATCCAGCTAATCGCCTTCAAGGACAAAGGGGATGTTTTTCGCCCTAAAGAGGCTATGACCATCAATTTCAAGGTAGATGGAGCTAGGTTCTTCAAGCAAAATGCGTTCGTGGAGAATCCCTTCTTCGAAGATCCTGCTCTTATCATTGAATTGGTAAAGGACGATCACCCTCTGCATCAAAAGAAAATAGACCCTGATAAGATCAAAGAAAAGATGTTGACCCAAAAGATCAAAGGGGATATGAAGAGAAAAGAGACCAAGCAACATCAAAAAGAGCATAAAGGGCCTTTAGTGATAGACCTTCATATCCACGAATTGGTGGATACCACCGTAGGTCTCGAGCCTAAGCATATGCTGGAGATTCAGCTCGATAAGGTGAAAGAGGTCATGGAGCAACACCAACACCCCAAACACAAGGGTGACGAAATAGTATTCATCCATGGGAAGGGTGAAGGAGTCTTACGCAAAGCTGTGATAGACCTAATCAGACATCAATTTCCGAAGAGTGACATTCAAGATGCTTCCTTCCAAGAATTTGGATTTGGAGCAACAAGGGTAACGATAAAATAATTCAGAAAGGAGTAACGATAATATGGCTTTAGAGGTAGAAAGAAAATTCAAAATCAAACCTGGGGTACCGATTCCTGAAAGTGATTCGGTAGAGAGTATCCGACAGGGATACCTAATGAGTGATGGTCCCACAAGCATTCGGATACGAATCATCAATGAGGAAGAGGCCTTCATCACAATCAAAAAGGCATCTGACATGAGGCTTTCCGTTCGCCATGAATATGAATACCCTCTACCCCTCGAAGATGCCAATGAGATGATGCAGATATGTCAATACACCCCTGTGGTAAAGCAGCGTTACGTCGTTATGGAAGGGGACCTCAAATGGGAAGTGGATATCTTCCAGGAAGAAAATGAAGGACTCATCATCGCAGAGGTAGAGATCCCAAGTATTTATGAGGATATTGAGTTACCCGACTGGGTTGGCGAAGAGGTAACCGAGGATCACCGATACCTTAATAGCTATCTCGCCATCCATCCCTACAGGACTTGGGAAAAGGATGATGAGGCATAATTAGATAGATGATACACACCACAAGGATAAAATACTAAGAACGATGAAAAAATTATTAGCACTTTTGGTCGCTTTTACTATCGCGACACCTCAACTATTCGCAGATGAAGGAATGTGGATGCTCCCATTCCTCAAACAGCAAAACCTAGCTAAGATGCAGAAAATGGGCCTAAAACTTTCTGCAGAAGATATATATGCACCAGGAAATGGCTCTATCGTAGATGCTGTAGTTCAGTTTGGTGGCGGATGTACTGGAGAGATAGTATCCGCTAACGGTCTCGTATTCACTAATCATCACTGTGGGTTTGGCCAAATTCAGAACCATAGCTCTGTGGATCACAACTACATTAGAGACGGGTTCTATGCACCCACCCTTGCTGATGAATTACCAAATCCAGGATTAACCGTGACTCAGATTACAGAAATTTCTGATGTGACTGACTACGTACAAGCCTACCTGAAGGAAAAGGGGATGAACGACCCTCTCGTGTACCTTCGTCGCAGCTATCTCCAAGATATCGCCGTTGCATGGTATAAAGAGACACACGGAGAGATGAAAAATGGCACAGAGCTAGATCTAGCTCCATTCTACGAAGGAAATAAGTTTTATATCTTCGTTCAGAAGGTCTATTCAGATATTCGCTTAGTGGCAGCACCTCCTAAATGCGTTGGTAGCTATGGTGCAGATACAGATAACTGGACATGGCCACGTCACTCTGGAGACTTCTCGGTATTCCGTATCTATACAGCTCCTAACGGTGAGCCAGCTAAGTATAGCGAAGAGAACATTCCATTTCGTCCAAAACATCACCTCAAAATTAATGTCAGTGGAGTTAAAGAGGATGACTTCGTGATGATTATGGGATTCCCTGGTACTACCAACCACTTCTATACTCCTGACGAGGTAGCTGAGAGACGCGATGTGGATAACCAAATCCAAATAGACCTTAGAAATGTACGTCAGACTACGATGATGAAGGAAATGCTTGCTGATGAAGCCGTAAACATTCAGTATGCTAGCAAGTACCAAGGCTCTACAAACAAGTATAAAAATTCGATTGGCACCAACTGGGCTATCAATAAGATGAAGTTCGAAGAGCAGAAGCAAGCTGAGGTTGACAAGCTCGTCGCTTACGCTAAAGCAAACAACAAACCCGAATACATCGAAGCTGTTCAGCAAATCAGTAATATCATCTCAGAGCGAGCTCCACTTAGACGCTTGCAGAAGGTCCTTGACGAGGGTATTTGGAGAGCGATGGAGATCGTCAAAGCACCACTTCTCACCTCAGGAGAGTATGATAAGCTTAAGAACAATCCTGATGAATTAGACAAATGGCTGACAGAGAAGTACGAAGGGTATTTTGATAAGGACTACAATGAGATGGTGGACCGCAAGGTAACCAAAGCAATGCTGCAGGCAGTCTTAGACTCTGGTGTACAGACTGAGCTTTTCGCAGGGGTGAGTGATGCAGACACTTACGTGGACAATCTCTTTGACTCAACCATCTATAAAGACAAAGCGACCCTCAAAGCTTTCATCCAGAACAATTCTTTCATGAACTATCTACAGGATCCTCTTGTATCAGTTGCATCTGCCATTCGTGAAGAGATTAAGCAGACTAAGGAGAAGGTGGCTAGCTATGACAGAGACTTCCAGATAGCCCGTCAAACTTATGTCAAAGGGATCATGGAGATGGAAGGCGAAATGAATCTTTGGCCTGACGCTAACCTCACATTACGCTATAGCTTCGGGAAAGTCAAAGGGTACACCCCTAGAGATAACGTTTACTACGGACATCAAACTACTATGGAAGGGGTGATGGAGAAGCACGACCCAACGAACCCTGAGTACCAGCTTCAGCCAAGAATAATAGAGATATATCAGAATAAAGAATTTGGAGACTATGCTTTGCCTAATGGTCAGATGCCTATCGATATGTGTGCTACCACACATACTACTGGCGGAAACTCCGGTAGCCCAGTCATCAATGCCAATGGAGAGCTTGTAGGGCTCAACTTTGACCGTAACTGGGAAGGTGTTGGTGGCGATATCATCTACCTCCCAGATTACCAACGAAGCATCATAGCTGATACCCGCTATGTCCTACTGATTCTTGACAAATATCTCGGAGCTGATAGGATCATCAAGGAGCTAAGCATTACACACTAAATAAAAATTGATTAGGTAATGAAGTACCTATTACCTTTAATATTCAGTATCCTCCTTCTCTGCTTTGGTTGTACAAAGGAGAGAAGTGAGGATTTTACGTTGCACATCATTCACACAACTGATGTGCATGGCAATCTTTTCCCCTACGATTTTATCAATAACAGAGAGGGAAGTGGTAGCTATGCTAGAGTCGCTTACTACGTAGAGCAGCTACGAAAGAATGGCGAAGAACTCTTATTGCTGGACGCTGGGGATATCCTCCAAGGACAGCCCACAGCCTACTACTACAACTTCATTGATACCAATGCTTTCCATCTGGTCGCTGCAGCACTTAACCACATGGAATACGATGCTGTCGTGGTGGGCAATCATGACATCGAGACAGGGCATAAGGTGTATGATAAGTGGATGACGGAGCTCAATATGCCACTAATGGCAGCTAATGTTATTCGCACCAGTAATAATACGGAGGAGGAGCATCCTTACTTCCAGCCATACGTGATTTTCCAAAAAGGAGGTAAGCGTATAGCCCTGCTAGGGCTTACCTCTCCAGCACTCACCCATCAATTACCAGAGGTTCTATGGAGTGGAATGCGCTTTGAAGATCAGATAGAGACGGCTCAGAAGTATATGCCAGAGATTCTAGCGACAGAGCCCGATCTCATCATCGCTATGATCCATAGTGGAATTGGCGAGGATCGTAAGGAACCTGAATATATGGGTGAGCAGGTGGGACTAGATCTAGCGAAAGCTGTTCCAGAGCTAGATATAATCCTCATGGGGCATGACCATAAGGAGACCATGGAGAGTTATCAGCAGCCCAATGGCAAAGTCACCTGGCTCATTAATCCTGCCAATGATGCTAATAAACTCAGCCACACCACAGTAACGTTTCATAAGGATGGTACTAAAAGTATAGAGCCGTCTTTGGTATCTATAAAAAGAACGGAGCCTAGTCTCCTGTATCTTAAGGCTTTTTCTAGTCAGAAGGAAGTAGTGAAGGAGTTTGTCAACCAGCCTGTGGGGCACATAACCGAGGATATGGATGCACGAAGCAGCCTCTTCAGACCCTGCACCTTTATTGACCTAATCCACCAGCTCCAATTTTCTATCTTTCCTGAGGCAGAGATCTCTATTACCGCACCACTGGCTGATAATGTGGTGTTAAAAGCTGGAGAACTCTATATGCGTGATCTCTTTAATCTATATAGCTACGAAAATATGCTCTACCTAATGGAGCTTACAGGTGAAGAGCTCAAAGGATTGCTAGAGGAAAGTTATGACCGTTGGATACAGACGATGGCCTCACCTACAGACCCTATGTTGCAGATCAATATGGATAAGCTGGATGGACAGTATCTACCCACTAGACACCCAACCTTCAACTTTGATAGTGCAGCAGGGATGACTTACACGATAGATGTACGTATGCCTAGGGGTGAAAGGATTGAAATTACTAAGGTGGGAAAAGCTGATTTTTCCGCTGATAGGAAGTATAAGGTTGCTCTCAATTCCTATCGAGGGAATGGAGGCGGGGGGCTCCTTACCGAAGGAGCTGGGCTTTCTACGTCCGAACTCAAAAAACGCATCATTAATGCTACGGACATGGACCTTCGTTATTTCTTAATTAGGTTTCTAAAAAAGCACGACCCTTACCAACCTCACGTCATAGCAGATTGGCAATTTATTCCCAAGGAATGGTCGGATATAGCTATCCCACGAGACAGTTCAATTCTCTACCAGAATCGATCCCTGTAAATAGTTCTGCTCTATAAACACAGAGTAAGAGTTTAGATAGATAAGAGAGAGTTTGTTCTTTAATAAGACAGACTCTCTCTTCGTATTCTATAGATCCTACAACTGACAAAATAGATTTATAGAGCTATTACATTAGTAGTATTCCACACGGATTATTAGTATTTTTGTAAAGGCAAATAAAAAGTTATCAATACAGACCTCTTATTCATCTAATTGATTCCTAGGCTTTTACTTTGCCTAACCGATTATTTTTTTATCTAAACCTATTGCATATGAGCGCAAAAAAGCATTTTATTTACATGGTGCTTCTCCTTTTGATTGGAGTAAGCACAACCTCGTGTGATTCGAATACTCTAAAAATAGAAAAGTACTTCAAGGACTACACCTACGATACTAGTCTTTCTGAACTAAAAGCTAAGACTAAGCGTTTCGAGCCTATTTCTGAAGGGTACAAGGTGATGGGAAAAGTTAAATATTTAGGCTTTCCATCTGAGAATGTGACCGTCTTAGCCAATCCAGAGTCCGGAGACTTCAAAGGGCTTAAACTAAAAACGGTCCCCAATGTACCTCTAGAGAAACTCATCAAAAGTATGAAAAAAGAGTACGGCTCTGAGATCTGGTATCGTAATGAACTGATGATCTGGAATAAAGGAGACCACTACATCCTATTAGATACCACCGAAAGTGGTAACGGTTATAACATATCCATCATCCACCACAAATCAGCTTTCGAGCCGTTTCAGGATCTTGAATGGCAGACCGAACGCAGTGTGATCGAGCAGCGTATCGGGAAACCTAATCGTGCTAAGGGAGAGGACGCAGATACTAAATACATCGTGCAAGGGGAGTATGATGGGCATGAGGCTATCATTGCATACCTCTTTGAGAATAACAGATTAGTAGCAGTAGACTGCAACCTGATCGGACAGGTGGAGAATGACCTCATTGGGACCGATAATTCGATAGCTCCTCAAGTACTAAGAGAGGTGTATGAAGATTTGGTAGAGAAATATGGTGAAGAAGACATCAAGAGGTACCACCGAGGCGGTCAATTTACAGGATGGGACTTCGGAACATCTATCATCATGTACCAGAGGTTCAAAGGGGCATATCTGGATAGCAATAGCCTATCCGTTCATTTTGAACAAATATCTACCGCACAAAATCCTGAGGGTGGGGAGTAAGCAATTACCCCCTCAAGCCTCAAAAGAGTTTGATTACTCTTTTTAAATTCTCAAGTAAGACATCGATAGGACGGCTGTTAAGTAACATAGCCGTCCTATTTTATTGCTTAAGGAGCTACGTTTTTATACGACATCCATCAAGTTAACTATAGATAACGGAATGAAAGGCACTTCTTGGGGGAAGGGCTTTAAAAGGGGCGAAAATTCTTCCTATAGGAAACGCATCTTCTTCTCATATGAAAAATTTATCGTTCCTATAGGAAGCGTAACTTTTTCATATAACTAAAATCTCCTCCAGTTTTACCCTCTAAAAGAGTCTCATCGGTTGCGATTTGACACTTTTTTACTAGTCGTTTTGTATCAGGTAGTTGTACCTATTTTTCTTCTGATAGTCATGGGGTTTTGAGTTAATTATTTGTAATCCCTTTCGGATGGTAAGGACAAGGGCTATTTCGCTTCTACTTTATGTCCTATGTTTGGATTCTTTATTTTTTACTTTTTGAACGCTTCTCATCATAGCGACTCTGAGCATCAAAGACGCTTTTAGGTGTGAATGATTGACCCCTAAATGCTCTCTTGTTTAGAATCGAGTCCTAGTATCGTGATCCTTGTAATACTAGTATTATGGTTGTTAGAGAGCCTCTAATGCTCGCCATTTTGCACAAAAAGTTATAGCTTTCGGTGCTGTATTGTTCCTCCAAACGTTATGATTTGTGAATTATTTAGATTGTGCTGATTCGGGTGCTATCAATGGATGTCTTTGTATCTGGTTTTTATTATATTTGTATGTACGAGTCTTTTGGTGACAGCAAAGGGTGCGTCACGACTTTGGTAATCGAATATATAGGAAGGTGATACATGCTATTAGTTGTCCTAACTACTGAACAAATACTCCTTTACGGATCTATGTTGGCTATTATCGGGCTCTTTTTGAGTAAAAAAGGGTTCGAGTATGGCTTGCCAACGTTGCTCCTCTTTTTGGGGGTAGGTGTATTGGCTAGTACCACTAACCTGATTCAGTTTAATAACCCTATAGTAGCACAGGCGATAGGTGTGATCGCTCTGACGGTCATCCTTTTCTCGGGTGGAATGGGGACATCCTACAAGGAGGTGAAGCCAGTCATGTTACCGGGAGCTCTCCTGGCTACCGTAGGAGTCCTGCTGACTTCTCTTCTTACGGGTACATTTATTTACTATCTCTTTCAATGGTTTGATGGTCCAGTACACCTTACTTACTTGGAGTCTTTGCTCTTTGCGTCAGTGATGTCCTCGACCGACTCTGCGTCTGTCTTCTCCATCCTTCGGAGCAATAAGACCTATTTGAAGCATAACCTCAAGCCTCTCTTGGAGTTCGAAAGCGGTAGTAATGACCCTATGGCATATATGCTGACAATTATTTTGGTGCAGATGATTCAGTCAGATGGAGCTGCTTCGATCTGGGATGCTATCTGGATGTTTGTGGTACAATTTTCTCTTGGGGTTATTTTCGGTCTTGCACTTGGTTGGCTGGCTGTGAAGATGGTGAATAAGTTTCACTTACAAGCGACAGCCCTCTATCCGATTTTGATGTTGTCCATAGCCTTCTTTATTTACACCGTTACTTATGAGGCTGGAGGCAATGGCTATCTTGCTGTGTATTTAGCTGGTATGATGGTGGGGAATATGAAGATGGTTTACTACAAGACTATCCTGAGGTTCTTTGATGGTATTCAGTCTCTATGCCAGTTAATTATGTTCCTATCACTTGGATTGATGGTGGACTTCTTTAGACTTTCGCAGGTTGCGATCCCAGCGATATTAATCTCTCTGTTCCTCATCCTTTTAGGCAGACCTGTAGCGGTGTTCCTTACAATGCTACCCTTCTGGAAAAAGTTTAAGGCTAGGGCACAGCTGTATGTTGGCTGGGTTGGGTTGCGTGGGGCGGTACCTATAATATTTGCGACTGTTCCTTGGGTTGCGGGTATAGAGAGTGCTGAGCTTATCTTTACGGTAGTGTTCTTTATCACAATGCTCTCGCTTATTATTCAAGGGACTACAGTGCAGTATATGGCAAAGAAGCTTAATCTCATTGATCACTCAGTGCGGGATCATGTCTTTCATGAGATGAATTTGCCAGAGCAAATTAAGAGTACACTTTCAGAAATGATCGTGAGTAAGCGGATGATAGGTGTAAGTAATAAGTTGAAGGATATAGACATGCCTAACCACACTCTGGCCATATTGGTACAGAGGGATGGGGATTTTTTTATTCCGAATGGAGAGACGGAGTTGAGGGTTAATGATCATATCCTATTTATATCCGATGATGATGAGGCGTTGGTGAGAGTGTATGAAGAGTTGGGGATTGTGGAATATAAAATGGTAAGAAACGTATGATGAAAAAAGAAATAATCTTTCATAAGATGCATGGGCTGGGGAATGACTATATTTACATTAATCTGGATCAGTACCCTATAGATGATCTGGAAAAATTTGCTCGTGTGTATAGCGATAGACGTTTTGGTGTAGGTGGGGATGGGGTCATCACTTATCAAAAAGATAATTCGGCTGACTACCTCATGAGGGTTTTTAATCTGGACGGTTCAGAGGCTTTAATGTGCGGTAATGCGATTCGATGTGTGGCAAAGCTCCTTTATGAGAGTGGGTTGTGCAAAAAGAATACGATTAGGATAAATACATTGTCAGGTATTAAGGAGCTGAGCCTAACGGTTGATGGCGTGACGGTAACAGATGTGAGGGTGGATATGAATCCACCTCATGTTACGAATAATTATAAGATCATTTATCTAGATGACATGTCTGTCGTCGGGGTCCAAGTAGATGTGGGTAATCCACACTTTATAAACTTCATTGATGATGACCCGGATGATTATCCTCTCTCAGAAATAGGGCCAAAGGTGGAGAACCATAAGGACTTCGCTGATGGTGTTAATTACGAAGTGGTACAAGTATTTAACCCACATCATGTTAAGATGAGGGTTTGGGAACGTGGGTCAGGCTTGACTTTTGCTTGCGGTACAGGTGCTACAGCTATTGCTGTAGCTGGGATTGCTACGAAGAGACTGGAGAGCCCCGTGAAGGTATCGATGCCAGGGGGAGACTTGACCATTGAGTGGGACGGGCGAGAGTCATCACCAGCCTACATGATTGGGGGAGCTACTTTGGTCTATGAGGGTCGGATCAATGATGACGCAGGACTCTGGGTTACTTCAGAGTGGAAGGAAAATTTTGTTTCTTGATATAAGGTACGATAGATATGAGTAAGATAAATGATAATTTTTTGAAACTACCCAAGAGCTACCTCTTCGCAGAGATCAATAAGAGAGTAGCGGGATTTCAGGCAGAGCATCCTGATGCGAAGGTGATTCGGATGGGGATAGGAGATGTGACTTTAGGCTTGCCAAGTGCTGTCATTCAGGCCATGCATGATGCTGTAGATGAGTTATCTAAGGGGGCTACGTTGAAGGGGTATGGTCCCGAGCAGGGCTATGCTTTTCTTAGAGAGTCCATCGTGAATCATGATTATGCTCCATTGGGTGTGATGCTGGAGCCGGATGAGGTCTTTGTCAGTGATGGAGCAAAGAGTGATACCGCAAATATAACAGACCTCTTTGGCAATGATGTGAAGATCGCCATCACGGATCCTGTGTATCCTGTTTATGTGGACTCTAATGTGTTAGCTGGGAGAGGTGGCCTCCTAAAGGATAATGGTCGGTGGAGTAACTTTATATACCTGCCTTGTAATAGAGAGAATGGATTTGTTCCGCCTCTTCCAGAGGAACATGTGGATCTGATTTATCTCTGCTACCCTAATAATCCTACAGGTACTACTCTGACGCGTGAAGAACTGAAGCAGTTTGTGGATTATGCTCGTAGCCATCAGAGTCTCATCCTTTTCGATGCCGCTTATGAGGCCTTCGTGACTGAGGATGATGTCCCTAGATCCATTTATGAGATAGAGGGAGCCAAAGAGTGTGCGATAGAGTTTAGAAGCTACTCCAAGACCGCTGGTTTCACAAGTGTCAGATGCGGTTATACTGTGGTGCCAAAGGATTTACCCGTCGATTATAACGCGATGTGGAGCAGACGACAGACAACTAAGTTTAATGGTGCGAGTTATATCAGCCAGAGAGGAGCAGCCGCTATATACACAGATCTAGGTCGTCAACAGGTGGTTGAAAATATCCGTTATTACCTTCATAATGCGAGTGTCATACGAGAGGCTCTGTCAAAGGCTGGGGTAGAGTACTATGGAGGGGTGTCATCACCATATATCTGGCTGAAAACTCCTGAGGAGTATCCTGGTTCATGGGATTACTTCAATTACCTCCTAGAGGAGAAGCAGGTAGTGGGGACACCTGGAGTTGGTTTTGGTATTGAGGGAGAGGGCTACTTCCGATTATCTGCATTTAGCACTCATGAGGCTACCTTGGAAGCGATGTCTAGAATCGCTGCCAAGTAATTAGCAGGATGATACCTACATGACTTGTCAATTATGAAGGGCATATTGTAGGGTATAGGGGGAGTAACAAATGATCTTAATAGTATTTGTCTGCATAATACTATTAGGATCATTTGCTATTATTTCAGATTTATAAGATGAGCCTATTACCGAAGTGTCACTCTTTCAGATTTTTAGCCTTTTTTTTAGTCAATATCTCTTTTAAAAGAACTAAAAATAAACTTCCCTCGATTAAATAATGTTTTATTTTATCATCGATTGTAATTATTTGTCAGTTTTGTGGGATTTTTATGTGAAGTCCATTGTTTTTTATGTAAGTTTGTATTCCTTTTGGAGTGGCATAAATGAAACACGAATAAAAAAAGAAACAGATATAGGAGCCACTAAAAACTGTTCTTTATTATTATACTAGAAATACTTGTAGAATGAAACCTGTAAATATAGAAAGGCATTTTGACTGCCCCAATTATGCGGAAAATATGGATGATGGTGGCATGTATCGCTATCTGAAAGTTACTCCTAGAGAGCCGCTTGAAATAACTACAGAGGAGGAAATGGCCTTGGTCTTTGTAAATAGTTATGACACGCTATATACCATTGGTAGTGATGTGAATGAGACACGTAACTCGCCCTTTGGGATTTTCTTGGATGCGGAGAAGACCCTCAAGATGAGTCTTACCGATGGCGGTGTCGTCGCTATCTTTCGCTTCTCTCGACTAGAGGAATTGTGCTGTAACTACTCAATTGCTAATCTCAAGTCCTTTGCTCCTGTCACTATGGTGCACCGTACGCTTGAAATATACGAACCGCTTCGCAATGTGCTGAACTCTATCGAAGGATATTATCACGATGGGTTACTGTGTGCTGAGATGATGGCATGGAAACTTAAGGAGATTTTGTGGGTCATTGGTGCTTATTATAAGCCCGAGATCATTGGTGAAGTTTTTGCTCCACTGCTTAGGAGAGAAGTGGACTTTAAGGAGTTCGTGATGCAGAATTATGCACATGCAAAGTCAGCACAGGAGCTAGCTGATATGAGAGGTGTCTCTATTCGTACTTTTAATAAAATTTTCAAGGAGACCTTTGATCAGCCACCTTATTCGTGGATGTTGGATCAGAAAGCGGTCTTAATAGAAGAGCGCTTGGCAGATCCTACTGTGACATTCCAGGAGATCATGGATGAGTTTAGATTTTCAAGCCCAAGCCACTTCACAGTATTCTGTCGTCGTCAGTTCAATAAAACTCCTACCCAACATCGCCGAGAGTTGGTAAGAAAAGAAGCGGAGGAGAGAGCCGCTGCGAGAAGAGCTCGTATGCAAAATCCATTGCACCACGATAAAGATTAAACCATGAATACTGGATTGATACTTACCCTAGTCATCATCGCTATCATCATAGTGATAGCGATAGTCTTACTTCGTCGGATTCGAAGAAAAGATGAAGCGGTGGTAATGCCTCCAGTAGATGAGTGTAAGCATGCTGCTTCGGGGGGATGCTGTGGCGGAGTGAATTGTGAGAGGGCTAAGAAAATAAAGCCTCTTATCGTCTATTTTGAGGATGAGGAACTTGATGCTTACATTGGCAGGGCAGCAGATAGTTATACTCACGAAGAGGTGGAGGAATTTCGAGAAGTTCTGAATACACTTCAGCCAGAGGAGGTTAATCCGTGGCTAAAGAGCCTGAAGCTTCGCAAGGTCGAATTACCAGTAGAGCTTGCTGAAAAGGTATAGATGAGTAACCTCATATGGTGGATCTCTTTAGTTATAGCTTCTTCGTAAAATCTACTTTAGCCGTATTACTAACTGGCTTAATCACTGGTGTGTTGGGGGGGTATGTTGTGTCCCGACGGATGGTTTTTATTTCAGGGGGAATTACACATAGCTCTTTCGCTGGATTGGGTTTTGGCTTCTTCATGAGCTGGTCTCCTCTGCTTTGTGCGATGGTCTCTGCTATATTAAGTGGGGTAGGTGTGGAATGGCTTAGTCAAAAAGCGAAGGTACGAGAGGATTCTGCTATCGCAGCTGTTTGGTCCTTAGGTATGGCACTAGGTATCCTTTTTACCTTTCTTTCACCTGGTTATACCCCTAGCTTGTCCTCTTTTCTTTTCGGTAATATTTTGCTGGTCACTAATCTTGAGCTATGGTTATTGGCGGGCTATCTTACCCTTACGATCATCGCTTTAGTACTGTGGTATTATCCTCTTCTCTATGTGAGTTTCGACCCAGAGCATGCTCATATTCGAGGGTTGCCGACATCTATAATACAGTACGCCATTATGATTTGGATCTGTATTGGTATTGTTCTCAGCATAAGGGTGATGGGGATAATGATGCTGATGAGTATGCTTACGCTTCCTCAGATGACTATCGGGTTATATACTCATAGGCTTGATCGCCTAATATTGTGGAGTTCGTTATTAAGTGTCGCCGCAGTTTTCGTGGCTTTAATAATCAGCTTTTATTGTAATCTCCCTACTGGAGCACTCTCTGTGCTGATGCTTTCAATCATCTTTATTTTAGTCAAGAGCTTCACTGTCGTCAAGAATAAGTATGTATAAAAAAATAGCTTTACTTCTATGCCTTATATTGCTTTCTTCTTGTTCTTCATTAAGAAAAGCAAAGGAGATGAATAAAGCTTATTTTGTACGACAAGAGTTGGCCAAGGTGGTTGACGATTTAGAGCAAGCGGAGCCTACGGGACTCCCTATGCGTACTTTATATCTTGTTGATTTAGCTGGCCATCATTCTGATATGCTGGATAAGCTCGCGAGGAAAGCAAAGGAGGGTAGTAAGGAAGGGTTGCTTATTGCTCAATTGCAGGGTGATGGGGAATACTTAGTTAAGTGGAGCGACAGTGAGCTGCTTACCGCTCAGGGCTACCTCCTGATGGGTAACTGGGTTGAAGCTAAGCACATGAATCTCCACGATCTAGCTACTGATGTGATGGTACACCTTGCAGAGCTAGACACTCTTAGGGCAATTAAGGTGTTAGAGCATCTAATCGTTAAGCAAGACATCGATCGTATGATTCGTCTTAATGGAGCTAGATTATTATGCGACCTAGTTCCTGATTCTTCTCTTGGACTTAAGCAAGTGATGATGCTGACTGCTAACTCTTGGGAGCAGTTCGTAGCCAATACGTTACTGGATTATCACGCGGGAAGGCAGATGCGATATGATCCGAGGAACAGTAGAGAGGAGATATTTGTGAAGATGCTTGAGGCTCGACGAAGCGGTGATCCCAGTGCTCTAAAAGAAGTAAGCCATGAGATTAAACGTAGTAATGAGTCTCCTCTACAGGATGAAAGGATAGTGCGTCAGCTTCGAGAGGAGCTACTGAATCATGAGCTATATCCAGAAGCATTGACGATGCATCACTTATTATCAGAGAGTGCTAAGCGAGAGTATCCGTATTCTCTGCTGGATGAATATGCTGAGGAGATCGCATTGATCCAGCGTTATGAAGCTCCTGCAGATGAAAGCCGCATTCTCCCTATACATTCTGAAAATAATATTTCCATAAACGGTAGCTCCTTTCGAGCACGTTGGGGCGATGTACGCAATGTCGATAATTGGGTTATGGAGTACTCTACCGTGCTACAAGAATCATCAGATAAATCACTTGAAAAGCCCACTCCCGAGCAGTATCAGCGTATCCGCAATCATCTAAGGAAACAGATCCCAGTTCCTTCAAATTAGTCTCAGTGACTGAGTTCGTGTACTGTAAATACTTTGCTGTCTTTGTTTGTAATTGGCGAGTAAAGTAGATTCTAACTCATTCTCTCTTTTTGGTTCTCATTTCCTATTTTTTGTCTTATTTTTGCACCGAGAATAGATTTTCTACACGTATGTGCACTTCAATGTTACGTCTTGATATATAACGTTATAGGGTACATGATATTCTATTCTGTTTTTGCATTTATGTGCAAGAACTGTGTTCTCGCTTTTAGAATGTATAAGTGAATTTTTAGACGATGAGGTGTGTTGAGGGTATTTCAATGGGCGTTTTATCCCTAAACTCGAATTCCTATTTTGTTCCATTTTTAAGTAATAAATCTATGACTTAGGTTTAGAATGAAATAATGTTTTGATGAAGAAAAAATCAAGTTTCTGTGAATTTTAACTCATAGTCGTTTAAAAAAATAGTTAAATTTCATATGATATTGCTATTCTCCCTCGATATGACAACTAGAAGTGTCATTTTTATGACTATTAATTTGAGTCTAGCCCATTTTTAATGCGTGTTATAGGAGTTGCTTAATCTTGAAGAAAATCGAAATAAAAAGCCCAAAAATGGGGACCGGATTGTGATAAAACACGATCTTTTTTTTAAGAAAATGCTCTTTTTCGAGAGAAACAATTTTTTTACATGATTTTTTTTTTTTACCTTTGTTGCGTTGTAAATTTAAAAAGATTGGCAAGCTAGGCTAGTATGCTATGTTCGTGATCATGGAGTTTGCTTATCTCTAAGTCTTATATTTGCTTCTTTTTGGAATTGTTTTTTGAGTAAAGCTTTTATACTTTATTTTGTAGGTTAATGTTTTGTGTGGTATAAAGGCAAAAACATAGTTTAATCGTTTGAAATTGTACCATATTATTGTGGTAATAATAAATATGAAGTCTCTAAATATTTGTGCTTTTAAATTATTTTGAAGTGCATATTTTTTTTGAATAAAATTTGATCTGTTATGAATGTAAGAAGATCCCTTACTAATCTTTTGATGATTTCCATAGTGAGTATGATGCTCTCTGTAGGATGTGCGTATGCACAGAAGGTGGCACTCAAGACCAATCTCCTATATGGTGCAACGACATCTCCTAATCTAGCTCTAGAGATGAGGTTAAATGACAAGATGACCTTAGAGCTTGGAGGGGGTGCTAGCTTTTGGGAGTTCAAGACTAACTCTAGATTTAAGCACTGGATGGCACAGCCTGAACTTCGTTGGTGGACCTGTGATGTCTTTAATGGACATTTCTTTGGATTGCACCTTCATGGAGGGCAGTATAACGTGGGAGGGATAAATATTCCTGTAGGGAGGTTGAGTAATCTTAAGGACCATCGTTTTCAGGGTTATTTCTATGGAGCAGGTCTTAGTTACGGTTACCAATGGGTGCTTAGTCGTCACTGGAATATAGAGGGGTCTTTAGGAGCGGGGTATGCTCGCTTTTTCTATGAAAAGTTTCCATGTACCAATTGTGGTACCAAAATGGATGAAGGGCACTACAATTATTGGGGCGTCACACGTGCTACCCTATCCTTAGTGTATGTATTCTAAATTGATAATGACTCAGATATAATATGATGAAAAAGTTTTTAAGATCAATAACACTCCTACTGCTCCTTTTGCCACAACTCGCCAATGGACAAGAGCGGTATATCAATGAAATTCAAGTTAAGGATGTGGAGGTGTCTCAGAAGAGTGGTTCTGTGACAGTACTGATGAATATCATTTTGGATGACCTAAAGATCCGCTCAAATGATGTGATCTATCTTTCTCCTGCTCTTCGTAAGAGTGGAAGTGATGAGATCCTTAAGGTACTCCCTCCAGTGCAGGTGGCTGGTCGTAAACGTGCCATCGTCCTCGATCGTATGAAGTCAACGGGGCTGGCTGCAGGTCAGAATTTGAGTCCGCTAACTGAGTTGACTCATAGGAATGGTAAAGGAGAGTCTATTCCATATAGTTACACGATGCCTAGAGAGTCATGGATGGAGCATGCAGATCTTATTTTTGTAGAGACAGTGCACGGATGTGCCGATTGTTTTGTTCGTGATGATATTAAGGTGCTGCTTACACCATTTATTTCTGAGCCCTATAAGCCTAAATATTTGCTGACATATATCACTCCCGAAGTAGAGCCAGTTAAGGCAAGAGCTGATAAGCACAGTGCTTCATTTAACTTCGTGGTTGATCGCCATGAGTTACGCCGTGACTATAAGAATAACGCTAATGAATTAGCTCGTGTTGATAAGGTCATGAAGGAGGTGCTCTCTAATAAAGATATTAAGGTTACAGAGTTTGCTATCATCGGTTATGCTTCTCCTGAAGGATCCTTTGAGTATAACCGTCAGCTAGCAGAGCGTCGTGCATATGCTTTTGCTGAGTACCTAGCCTCTGAACATGGAGTGAAGAAGAATCAAGTCAAAGTCACAGGCCATGGTGAGGATTGGGAGGGATTAACTAAAGCATTGGAGTCATCAACCTTACCGAAGAAGGCTCAACTATTGGAGATTATTAAAAAAACAGGTAATCCTGATGCTCGTGATAGTAAGATAAAATCGCTAGATAATGGTGACACTTATAGCACCTTAATAAAAAATTATTACCCTGCACTACGTCGTACAGACTATCTTATCGCATATCATGTTAGGGCTTTTAATGTCGAAGAGGCGAAAGAGATCATCAAGACAAATCCAAAGCTATTGAGCCTGAACGAAATGTATCTGGTAGCAAAGACATACGACTCTCTAAGCAAGGAGTTCAAGGAGGTCTTTGACATTGCTACTCGACTATATCCAGATGAGCCAGTAGCCATCATCAATGCCAGTGCCGTGGATATCGAGGGTGGCAACTATCAAGCAGCTATCGACCGTCTAAGCAAGATCAGCAATAATGCTGAGGCAGTGAATAATATAGGTGTGGCGTATGCCCGCATGGGTAATATGGAGCAAGCTAAGGCGAGCTTCCAAAGGGCTGCAGGTATGGGTAGCGACAATGCCAAGCACAACCTCGAGGAGCTGACTAAGCAACAAGAGAGCCTATAACGAGATCTATCGGGGCTATTGGGGCTATCGGTGCTATCGGACACCTCGGACTCCTCAGAGCCGTCAGAATCGTCAGAGCCGTCCGACCCAGCGAGAAAGCCGTCCGACCAAGTAAGAAATAATAATATAGTAATAAGAAAGAATAAACAAGTATTTTATCAATTAACAAAGAAAATGAAACTAAACAAACTATTTTTAATCGGAGCTTTAGCTCTAGGTATAGGATTAGCTTCTTGTGACAACAAGGGGCAGGCTCCTTCTGAGCCTAGTAAAGGACAGTCTGTAGGAGATACCTACATAGGTCTAAGCCTACGCTTCCCTACAGATGCGTCAACACGTGCTGGTAGTGATGACTATAATAAAATACCCGGACAGTGGACTGGTCGTGATGCTATTGAGAGTATTACCGTATATCTAGTTACTGAAGGTGTAGGTGTATCGTCTGAGCACTTTGAAAAAGGTGACTTTAATGGCATTGACCAAAATGGCTACCTGACTCCAAAGCTAGCTGTAGAAGCTAAGAGTGGTGAAAAGGTTAAGGCATATGTTGTTATCAACGATGTTAAGGGTAAGGTGTCAGGTGCCTTGAATATAGCTGGGTGGCCGATAGGTCAAAAAGTTGAAGAAACTACTAAGTCTACTTCAGGTTTTGAATCTGCGTTTAGCACTGCTATCGAGATTACTGATGTTGCTGATGTTGCTGTTTATGATCTTGACAAATCTAAGGATAAGATTCTTATGACCAATAAAGAGCTTCCAACTGCTGGTAACAAAGGTCAGATCGAGGTCAAGCCAAACGTTTCACAGGAGCAAGCTAAGCAAGGCTTGAACAATAGGATCGAGATCGAAGTGACTCGTGTAGCTTCACGTGCTATCGTTACTATCGCAAAGGATGCCACTAAGGAGATTAAAGTTCAACGAAAAAATTTAACTGACGGTGCCATTGAAGAAACCGCTACTGTTACTATTACCGAGGTGAAATATGCCGCTACTGGTGGTGCACTTTGGTTTAACCCAATCGAAAAAGCACAAACACCGGATAAGGTTTATAATTTCATTCCAAAGGGTGATACATGGAATGCTGTTAAACAGCTTTCTAATGGAATCTTTGAATATAAGGATGGTTATCAGAATCTTCAGGTAATAGATGGTGCCGTAAATGAAACAAATCTTGCTGCTGCTCTTGGGGCTGAGAAATTCTCAAAATTTCTTTTGCCTGTTAACCACGAAGAGAATAATTACAAGAAGGGTAATACCCCATTCTTCACTATTCAAGCAACATTTACCGTTAAGAATAATCTTGAGAAGTACCCCAATGCAGATAAACTAGAAGATCTCAAAGATGGTACCGTATACTTTGGTAAGGTTGATGGTCTATTTTATTCTACGAAGGCAAAAGCTCAGTTAAAGGATGCAACATCAGATAAAAAAACTGTAGAAGATGCAGATGTCCTTCAGGATGTTGTAGAGTATAAGAGTGGTAAGATGTACTACAATATCTGGATTAACCCTGATGTCCCTTACACCGATTCTGGTAAGATTAAAAAGTCTCCTGTTTACAGAAATCAAGTGTATAACGCACACATCACAGGCTTTAAAGAGATTGGACTAAGCTGGACCCCTAATAATGACCCAGACGACCCTGATGATAACGAAGATCCCGAAGATCCAAATCCATTTGATCCAGACGATGATCTTGAGACAGATAAGACGTATCTCTCAGTTCAGTTGAAGGTTCTTCCTTATACACTTCATAGCTATACTGTAAATTTAGGTAACCGCTACTAATTTGATAAAGGCGACTTAGATTGCTAAGATGATAATTTATTCAGGGGTATTTGTAGTGGTGCAAATACTGTGGTGTTGCGAATACCCCTGATTTCACTTTTTCTATTAAGATTTCAATAGGCTTTATGAAAAGAATTTCCCCCATCATACTAACTCTTACTTTATCTCTTCTTACGCTTTTCACCTCGTGTGATAAGATGATTTATGAGGATTTAGAAGAGTGTCCACAGGGTGTATATATAAGTTTTTATCACCGTACCCCATGTATGGAAGAAGCTCAGCCAGTTGGCGAGGTCGATGGACTACATGTATTTGCATTTGACCTTAATGACGTGTTGGTCAAGATGGAGCATGTCGATGGCTTGGTGGATTTAGTTGAAGCCTATAAGGTTGAGCTACCTCCTGTAGAGAAGGGTCAGTACTCTTTCATCGCATGGGCAGGAGCTACCAAAAAATATTTTGACCTCGGCGACTTTGTTGAGGGCAAGACAACCAAGACGGACGTTATGATGTCACTTCGTGAGCAGGACAGTAATGCCGTATCGCTGCAAGACCATTCTGTATGGCAAGGGGAGAGTAAGGTGGTTTCGCTACCCGATCGTAAGACACACGGTTCGGTATTTGACGAAATCTCAATAAATATGCTCGAGGTAACGAACCGAATCAATCTCACCCTAAAGCTCCATGAGAGCGTATGTGAGAAATTGGATATCGATGACTTCGAGATAATGATATCATCCGCTAATGGCACCACCCTCATCAATAAGAGGATGCCACTTAATGCGGCAAAATTGAATTATCCTGGTACAAAAGTATCAAAGGATGAAACTTCAATAAAATTGGTCTATACTCTGATGGAGCTTAAGAGCGGTTACAATAATGTGCTCAAAGTTTACAATAAGAAGGAGGATAAGACCTACTTCCTTGAAGATTTACTCGGGAAGGTGCTACTAGAAAATCCAAATGTCAATCTTGAGTGTGAACACGACTTTGATATTGTGATGGAAATTGAGGATAAGTGCAAGGATTGTCCCGATAATAACCTCGTGGTGAGCATTTTGATTAATAACTATCAGATCCACTCTTTTTCTGTAGACCTTTCAAATAGATACTAACTCTTATAAGTTAGTCGATTTATTATGCTTCGAAATAAACTAAATATATTTGCTGTTGTACTCAGCCTTGTGGCTACACTCTTCACCGGGTGTAAGAAGCAAGGAGAGGATGAGCTGTCGACTAACAACCCGAAAAAAACTTACCTCCAATTCTCGATGGCGGGGATTCAGATGCCAAATGCCTCTACTCGAGCACAGGGCAATGTCCCCTCTATTAATACTGATGCTAAGGAGTTTGAGGACTATGTAGGTGAATTGGCTGTATTGGTTTATGAAGCAACAACTGAAGGTAAGTTGGTCAAGAGCCACTTCACTACCTACAAGTCTTTCACCATGGAGATGGAGCCGGTGGATGGCACCAATTACCACTTCTGCTTTGTGGCAAACTATCCCCAGAGCTGGAAGAAAACACTACAGGGAATTCAATTCTACAAGGATGTGGCACCGACATTAAGGGAGTTGCAAACTTTTAAAAGTAGAGACACTGGAGTAGAATTGTACAATGGGGCTTCCGCCGATGCTTACTTCCCGATGGCTCGTATCTATGAGAGTCAGACAGTCACTAAGGGTGGTACATTTGCCAATCCTATCCCATTCACTCCAGTCACCACTGATACAGGATTGTTGGGTCCTGTGAGTACGTGGCCAGAGAGCACTGAGACCGCTGGGACACAGCAGACGGTCAACCTAGTGCGCTCGTCAGCCAAGATTGGATTGACCCTGACTGGCGAAGGCCTTAAGGATGTGACCAAGGTAGAGCTGGTCAATGTCCCCACTCAGCACAGTTTTATGGAGCTGGCTGCTAATACCTTGCCCGAGACATTGGAGAAGACGAAGACTTTCCAAGGCACGATTCCTACGACGGAATCCTCTTTCTACACCCAGATGTACATACCTGAGCGCCTCTTGGGCGTGAAGGCTAAGACTGAGATGGGTTGGGATGCCTCGACAAGCCAAATGAAAGGTAATCCTACTTACATCAAGATTGCGATGAAAAGTGGTCGTATCTATACGATCCCAGTCATTACCAATAAGGAGAGTGATTGGAAAGACAAGGTCTCTACTGCGGACTATTTAGATATGGCGATGAACAACGTCGCAGGCGTAAATGCCAACTACAGCATCGTTCGCAACAATAACTACCAGTTTAATGTCAATATTCCTGAGGATGATAAGGAGTTGGTAGTTAATTTCCAGGTGATGCCATGGACATTGGTGGAGAGCGAGATGTCGTATGCAAGACCAGCGTATGACTTTACCCTTAAGGTGGTTAAGGAAATTGGTGGTGTTGTAATCGAAGAAAAGGTATATTCCGAGTTGGGAGAGGTGATTGTACCGCCAGACTGCTATGTGGATATTTCTTTCAAGATTACTGAGCCACGTGGTAACATGTGGGTGGCATCTATCACCAATGGATTGGACTTTGAGCTGAGAGGTGACTTTAAGGATTTAGTGGCGCCAGCCGAAATCGTGGGTTCTAATCCTGACAAGGTGTACAATATGCAGATATGGCCAAGGGCAGAGTATTATAAAGAAGCTAAGTATACCCAGTTCTTTATTACAGTAGAGGGTCGAGAGCTTGATCTAAGTGTCAAGCCAGGAAATCTGGGAAAGTACTTGGGTGAGGGCTCTACCAAGAGATGGAATATTAAGCAGGTAATGCAATAAGATTAAGTAATGAAGATTTGTAATTTTATCAATATGAAGACTAAGCAGATGGTATTACTCAGCTTGGGACTTATTCTTGCGCTGTTAGCATCGTCTTGCAAGAGTGATATGAGGAACGAGCAAGAGTTCATTACTGAGCTTAGTGGCGATTATGTCACTTTGGAGGTCCCAATAAGTATCGTAAATCACGATGCTCCCAGTCCATCATTGGCATCGCTTCGTGGAGTGACCGAGGAAGATGGCGACTTTGATCAAGGTAGCTATTATGGTTTGGATCCCCTCAATGAGAATAAGATAGATAAGATAGATTTATTCCTTATAGAGAGTGGTAGCCTCAAGGGGCACTACTCCAGTGCCGGTAAAAGCTTGGAGTTGGATACAGCAAAAAAGTCTGTAAAAGCTAAGGTGGCAAAGTCCCTTGCAGACCAGTTGGAGGGTAAGTCGGTGGAGATATTCATGATTGCCAATGCTACCCAAAGCGACTTCTCTACTGTTGCCTCTTATGACCAGCTCAAGGCATTAGTGCAGGATGATAAGGGCAAACTCTCGCCTGATCCTCAAGCTGATGGTAAAGTGGAACTTCAGGATAAATTCTTGATGGATGGCACTATTACCTCTACACTTACTTGGGGGGCTAATACTACCACTCAGGCTGGTACTGTAAAGCTCCGTAGAGCAGCGTCTAAGATCCGTGTAAGGGTCAATAAGAGCATTGATGTGGTAGATCTACAGAATGGTGTAGAGACGAAGTATGTAATGGTTGACGAGCCGGCTATAAAGCTGGTACACTACACTGAGAAGGGTACGCTTATCAAGAGTGATGCTCCATATCAGGTGAAAGCCACTGAGTGGAAAGATGAATCTGCCTATCGTACGATGCCCCTTAGGACTTTCTCAGGGAAGGATGCTACTAAGTATCCAAAGTACAATGGAGATTTTTATGCTGCAATTCCTTTCTATACCTATGAGAATGACTGGAGCTCTGTAGGTAATCAGTCGCACGAAACATATGTGATAGTCAGGGTAAAACTGAGACCAGTGGACAAAGATAGTAAACCATACTATGTAGATGCTCAGGGGAAGGTGGTGCCAGAGGGTACCCCTGGAAGTGTTATCGATGAAGGTCGTTACTACTTCTATCGCTTGCCTATCAACTTCCGTAAGGAAATGGATGGAGTGCCCACAGAGAAGCTCAATAAACTGGAGCGTAATCACCTCTACGATATCTACACCACTATCGGTGTCTTGGGTAGTATAGATGAGGGCAAGCCTGTAGATGTAAACTCCAATGTGGCTGTACAGGAGTGGAATAGGGCGGATGAGATTGATGGCACGATAGAGCAGGCACACTTCTTAGTCATCAAGGAGCATAAGCCACTGATGCCTAATACAGACATCCGTGAGGTAGGGTACATCTCCAGTACACCGGTGACGACTACGATTACCAAAGCATATTACCAGTACTACGACCTTAGAGGAATTTACTATAGGGTGGAGTATGATGACAAGGGTTACAAGAGGGTATATGATAAGAATGGAGCGCTAGTGGGTGCTGCTACCTATACAGATGTGCCTTGGGACGGGGCTGCCGTTTCTGCTGGCCCGGAGTACTTGGAGAATGGGGTGCTCACCATTGAGCACGCTGTCCCTAATAACTATGTACCTTTCTATATTGAGTTTACCGTAAAGCAAGATAGTCCTGGTACCCTCGAAGACAAAGTAGTAGTGACCCAGTACCCCCCTCGATTTGTTACTGGTAACGAGTCGCCAGGGCTTTGGAATGGCTCTGAAAAATCTGAGGGGCAGTCTGTATACGCCGACTTTAGGCATCAAACTCCACTTGGTACATTAGCGCCTTTCTCTGCAATTGGTAGTACGAAACTAGAAGCTCAAGGAAATGAGATTTTTTCCCGCGTTTCGACAGTCGTTCCTCAGAGTGGTGAGATTATTGGTGTTGCAGTTGATGCTAGTGGGAAGACTAAGTCGGACGAACAATCAAATAAGATGATTTCGCCAGAGTTTATTATTTCTTCACAGTATGGTATGTCTCAAGGTACTGAGCAGAGGACCAATAATGCTAGAATTCCTGCTGACGGTTTCAGTTTATGGCAGTCTTTTGCGCAAGGGTATGGTCCTCATTCTGGGAGATCGAAATTTGAGAGGAAAACTCCTTATCAAAATAATTATACTCGTAGCGGCTATTCTGGTAATTGGTTTAAACTTTATGCTGGTCTCTATTATTATAACCGTCCCACCTATTATGAATACCAAGTCAATATTTTTTATGATCCCTACCAAGATGGTAACAATCAGCAGTTATTATGGAGGACTTATACTTCTGCTGAGGATCGCTGTTACAAATATTTCGAAGGAGAATATGGGGCAGATGGTGATTATGTGGAAAATTATATTGATGATTATGGTTTTTGGAAAAGAAGAACCATCCATAAGACCTTTAAGTATAAGGGGCACTGGAGAATCCCTACACTTGCGGAGGTGGATATGATTAATAGGTTGCAGCAGGATCCCAACTCTACTGTTAAGGGCTTGATGTTTGGTTCATATTATTGGACTGCCGAGGAAGATAAAGCTTATGAATTCAAAAATAATCGTTGGGTTTATTCATCTTACGCTGGTACAGCTTCTTGGGGTGGCTATAATCTGCCCAAAATTTTTGTTCGCTGTGTCTTTGATACCTTTGGGTTGGATGACAAGGGTGCTAACGAAGTAAGGAAATAATATTTTTTCGAGTATGAAAAGGATATATAAGCATGTAGGATATTTCTCTATGGTCATTGCATTAGTGGTGATGATACTCTTCTCTGCATGCTCTCCAGAGCATAGAGGTGCAGAGCCTGAGAATAATATAGAGATTGTAGATGGTAGGGAGTTCGTAGCATCTTTCGGGGTCCAAGCGAGCAATCTTCCGCTTAACGACCTGAGGAGCGGTGGCGTGGAAAGCATTAAGGATATTGAGCACATGCGTGTCTTGGTTTTTAATGAGGATCAGAAGTTCCTTTATACTGCTGAAGCGGTATTAGGTGAAGGTACTGCCAACGCCCCTGAGGAAGATGGTGTTTACTTGCCTGATGGTAAGCGGGATAGTATTCAGAATATGCGTTCTTTTAAGGTGAAGTTGGTTGAGAGTAGCAAACCTCGCTACCTTCACTTTGTGGCGGATTATGACTGGAAAAACTTTTCGCAGGACTACTTCCTCAAGGGAACCTCCGCTGGAGAGCTGATGACCCAATTGTATACTATGCTTAGTGGAGGCAATGGAAATAACAAGACTACCTCTTTTGACCCTATGTGGTCGATGGTGCGTGTGGACAAGTTGGATAAGTCTACGCTAGAGGGAAAGGTGATAAAGCTCCTTCGTAACTATGCCAAGATTGAGATTAAAGTTGCTACTGAGGTATCGTCAGAAGATGGATTTACTATTAATGGTTATTGTGTGGCCAACACTCTCAATAAAGGGATGGTAGCACCATTTAAGGTGCAGAACTATACGTATGAGTTTCCATTCAATGTGACCGAGGCAACCGTACCAGCTGATGCGGACTTCCTGCCTGCACCGACCGATGATTCTATGATTACCCTCGACAAGACTTTCAATCTGTTTGAGTCTAAGAACGATCATGATACCAAAAAGGTATGTGTGGTCATCCGTGGTATAAAGGGCTCAGACATACGTTATTTCAAGGTTGACTTAGTCAATAGAAAAGATGAATTTTCGATCAATGACTACATCCAGATATTGAGGAATAACTGGTACGTCATCAATATTTCACGTATCAAATCTAAGGGGTATGCTACTCTTGAGGATGCCCTTAAAGCACCTGCAGATAATAATATCTTCGCCTCTGTGGAGATGAAGGGCTTCTCAAAGGTCTCTGATGGTACGTATCACCTGACCGTAGATCCTATCGAGATGGTGATTGTGAAGCCGGGTACATACACCTTTAATACCCTTTTTAATGGTACCAGTACTTATACTCGCTTCTACCCCGATTGGGATAAAGTGAATGACCCTCAGATGGGTGATTGGAATAAAACTACTACCACTGATCCCATGCAAACGAAGTTTACCTTTACTGTCAATCGTATCCCTGCTGATAATATTGAGGAATATAAAGTGGAGGTGGTGGGATTGAGGTATGCTGATAAGTCATCAGGACTTAATCCCGGTGACCCGGGGTATGATCCCAAAATGAAGACTCCTGTACTGGATGGTGTAACAGGAGCCACAACGCCTATCACCCGCACGGTGCATATTACCTTGAGGAGTCCTTATCGCTTCAATGCCACATTGGTGCGTGATTCTATGAGTACGGTTATTTCTGATATGCTATTGTCCTTCGAGGTGTATAAGTCGCTTCCTATGCCACTTCTACCTCTTGAAGTACTGATTGAAGCAGGTGATATTACACCACGCAATAAGGGTGGTAATGCAACATCTGACCTGATGATCGTGGAACGAGAGGTGGAGGAGAATGGAGTAATGAAGAAGAAACTTTTTTACAGCTATACACTGACTCCAGAGGCTTATACAGCAGCTATAGAAGGGGATCATAGAATTAGTATTCCTGTAACAATAAATGATGGTACAGCAACGCTCCCAAGTCCTATCACTCTGTCTTCGGAGCTGTATACCAACCAAACCATTTATGGTGTAGGTGGTGGCACTGGTGGAGATCCATCAGTACGGGAGAATGCTTTTGTTATTGATTATTTTCTCCCTGATAACTCCCATAAGACCATGCCTTCTACAGCAGAAAATGATATTCAATTTAAGTTAGGAGGTGTGGCATACACTGGTGATAAGATAAAATTGATGTCTGTGGACGACAGAGGTAAGTTTAATCTACAGATCCTTGATAATACTATTACTGGTAATGTGGAATTGGAGATCTCAGCTTGGATTACAAGGGTAAATGACTATGGATACTTCAGTTACCTTGTAAAAAAGAAGATGACAGTTGCACAGTGGTTGGCGGCATCTACTTCTGTTAGATTCGATGGCGTGTCTGTATCTGTTAAGGGCTTCTTGTATCATTACAACAACAATTATAACATTAGACCTTTTGATGCTGCTCCTGAAATTTGGGGTATGTATCCAGGGACCTATTTGGATACGAATCTTACTACTGATGCAAACTATAGTTTATCTAATAGTGGAAAGTCTGTGAATGGTGAATGGGGCTATGAGTTTACCTTTACAATTCCTGAAGCGACATATGTCGCAAATGCTAAAAGCTTAAGAAAATGGACGGGAATCGGGTTCGGTTATTCTGATAAGTATAAATGGCCTGCGAAGTGGAGCGAGTTGATTAGTAGTACTCGTGTCACCTGGTGGTATTAATACTTTGTCATTGAAGGTTAGCAGGATGGGTGCCAGAGACACCCATCCTGCTGGTTTTTTGGGTAACCGTTCCAAAAATGGCGTCTTGTACGGGTAGTAGGTATGTTGGATGTAACTCTCCCAAAACGGGCGTATTGTGGCGGTTTATTATTGTAGTCATCTTTGCGGTTGGAAGTTGTTCAGGTATTAGATGACTACGATTTATGTTTAATCTAAATGAACGTGAGTTCGACCTAAGCGATAGCTATTTCGTTAGGTTTTCTGATAATTTCTAAATTGAGCTCAGGTTTCTTGGGCATTAGGTTGTAAGCAATTAAGCCACTGACGAGATTGACGACAAAGTTATTCACACATCTATGCCTCGTATGTTCAATTTGATAGACGTTCTTGAGTAAGTCATTCACGGTTTCGATAATAGCCCTCTTGAGCAAAAGAATTTTATCGTAAAGGGACATCAGTGAATTCTTCATATTCTTCTTGATCTTTGTAATCATGTGTATATCATCAATGAAGAGTTTGTCAAATAGAGATTGAGAGATGTATCCTCTATCTCCTATTAATTTCCCAAAAAGCTTCTTTGTGAAGGCATCGTCCTTGAGTGGAGCCCTATCATCAACATTACCAGGAGTGATTTGATATTTGATAATCTCTCCCTTGTCATTGATGACTATATGTAGCTTAAAGCCATAAAACCATCCCATTGTACACTTTCCTTTTGCACCCCACCCCTTCATTGTTTTGTGACTCCTTTCTCGCTTAATATGACAAGCCCTTAACGGTGTAGAGTCAATGAAGGAGATGCCTGTACACTCCCCCAAACAGCACATATTGAGAAAAGCAATCAGTTTATAGGCTACCTTTTGTTGCAACTCCACGAAGCGATTATAGGAGACCGTTTCGGGAAAAAGAGAGTGACACTGTGTGCAAATGTACTTCAGATAGAAAGACTTCAAATCACGGTAATGAGAGTGGTGAAACATTATGAGAATGGTCATCACCTCACTGTCAGAAAGCTTAAACTTCCTATTTCTTCTTCTCTTTGTCTGACCAGTTTCCATAGAATGAGCCTTCATCACCTGATCAAACTTTTTGGAGAAATCATCTAGAATACAAAAAACTTCAACTATATTTGTGAACATAAAAGTGGTATTTTATTTGTTTATCTTATTGATTATCAGTTATAAAGATACAAATAATTTACCACTTTTCCTAATATAATCTCCTCTATTTTAAACTGTTAGAACATCTAACGACTAACAATATTATATCCTTTTCTTACATCGAACTCACGTTATATTAATCATCCTATTTAGTATATATTAAATGTTCACCCGAGATATAATCTACCAATCATCATTGAATAGGACTACTGGTCATGTGAGATATAGCCTATCGGTCACCATTGAAAGTGCTAATACATTACCCCTGTACTCAATGTAGCAGAAACTTCTTTCCAATTGAATAGTAAGAGCAGGCACCGACACCATCAATCACTGTTCACCAGTCAACAAATAGTTTGGTTATATCCTTTAAAAGTCCTAACTTTGCTGTGGTATTTATGGTGTTACACTTTTACCTCCGTAAGAGTGTGATGAAAAGGGAATCAGGTGAAAGTCCTGAACAGTCCGGCTGCTGTAAGCTCTCCTTAATTATATTAAGGTAAAGTATTTTGCAAGTCTTGAACCACTGTCCTATTATTAAGGATGGGAAGGGTGCAGAATAAGAGTAAGTCAGAAGACCTGCCATAACAATTTTTATTATCCAAAGCTTTCTGGGGTTAAAGCTGGATGAAGAAGTTTTTTGTTTTATCTTCTGCCTAATTTCTGAAAATTACCACTTTGGTAGGTTCTAACTTAGGGTTGATTTCCCAAAAACATTTTTCACTTCAGAAGCCTTTAGAAAGTTGTTGAAGGCTTTGAAGATAGTGCGCGCATTAGTTACTCAGAATTTGTCTGTCCGTAATCTGACTTCCCAAAGGTGGTGTCTGCATAGTAAGATGCCGTCAGGCTACTCTTGTCTCGTTAATCTTAAAGCCTTTAATCCCTTACAGATAATTCGTACGAATGTTTAATTTATAAATTAATTATCGCAAAACATGACAAAAAGATTACTAAATGCGTCACTGTTCCTCGTAATGGGCAGCATGCTATTTGCATCTTGCAAACAGGAGTTTCTGACTACTGATGCACCATCGGGAACTACAACCCAGTACGCGATGGCTAACGAGACTTCTAACGTAGCTATGAATGACAGCTTAGCATTGGTGCAGTTTTACAAAGAAACTGACGGTGAGAACTGGCGCTGGAATGCAGGCTGGTTAAATGACCCACTGGAATACTGGAGAGGTGTGAAGGTGGAGACCATCAATGGTAAAAAGAGAGTAGTAGAACTTAGGCTTGGCGCCGTAGACCTCAGAGGAGATATCCCAGCAGTACTTGGTCAGCTATCTGAGCTTAGAGTCTTAGATTTGAAGTGGAATGAGCGACTAACTGGCTCTATCCCAGAAGAATTATATGACCTACGCAAGTTGGAGGTACTCAATCTGAGAATGACAAGTATCACCGGTGAGCTATCTCCAAAGATTGGACAATGGGTAGAGATGGACACTTTGAATCTACGCACTTTCACTTTCCAGCAGGAAGTTTATCCATACGTGCGCAATAAGGCACTGATGACGGGGAAACTCCCTAAGGAAATTGGGCAATTGAAGAAGATGCGTTACCTCGACCTCGGACGTCAGGGCTTTTCAGGAGAATTGCCAGAGGAGATAGGTAATTGTGTAGCCTTGGAGGAAATCGACACCGAACTGTGTAAGTTCTCAGGTGAATTACCATCTTCTATGCGTAACCTAAAGAATCTGAACAATCTATGCCTCTCATACAACCAATTCTCCGGAAAGTTCCCTACTTGGATTGCTGAGTTGGTCAGCTTGGAGAGACTATGGTTGAACTACAATAACTTCGAAGGCTTTATCCCAGAAAACATTGCTAAATTACCTCACTTGTGGGATCTTGAGTTAGCTCATAATAAGCTTTCGGGTCAACTTCCTAAGACACTTGCTTCTATGGAAGCTCTGCGTTCTATTTCTTTAGGGTACAATCAATTAGAGGGAGACTTCATGAATGTACTTGCACCACTATTGGATGGTACACTATATGAAGTAGATTTATCATACAATAACTTCACTGGCATAGTTCCTGACCCTGTGGTATATCCTACACCACTTGTGCTAAAGGGAAATAAGCTAACGGGTAGTGTTCCAAATTATTATTTGGCAAGACCTGCTATTTTGGGAGGTATCATTCCTCAGCAAGATGGCTATGTATTTGACAACATTACGAATGAAGAGGCAGATAGGTTAATTCCAAAATACGAACCTGATCCTAATCTAATTCACTTCCCCGATTTAGCAGAGTTCTGCGACATTGAAGAATAATAGATGAGATGAATAACAAAGGTTATTTAATTCTTGTAACTAAATCATTAACTCTCCTGTCATCCTTACTTCTCTATTTGCTCACTTGTCTTGGGTGTAATCACCCTACTCCGTCATCGGAAAAGCGACAAGACAAGCTGGACGAGGAGCAATTAGAGGGGTATGGAAACAGGAGGTTTTTGGTTTTTGACAAAGGCTCAGTAGCCACAGATCAAGGCTATTACTATGAAGACGCCTCTGTGGGTCCTCGTATTTATCTATTCGACAAAGATAATAACCTCCAACAAGAGGTGCTCTACGAGCCCAATCAGTATGTACAGTGGGGATACACCAGTTTCTTGCATCGGCTCCCTAATGAGGAGCGACTCCTGCTCTGCAGTAGCATGGTACGGGTCAATACAAGACACAATACCAATCTCCCTGGATTCAACCCCTATGGACGGGTGAGTGTTATTTCAAGTAGCACTTTTGAGTTGATTAAGCAGAAGGATTTCAATGCCTATTCTACTGAGGCACAATCATTCCCGGATGACATCTTTGCGTTTGATGAAAATAGCATCTATCTATCCTATAGGCGATTGAAGAAAACCTATAGAGTGGATTTAGCGAAAGACCCAGACAAAAAGATAGAAGTTGAAGCTCTGAATGGCAGGGAAATTCACGAATCCTTCATATACAATGGAAAGATGTATGCTTTCGACTTCATGGACTTAGATGCTGGCTCGGTGCTGGTGGAGTTCAATCCGAAGAATTCATCTTGCCACACCAAACAATTTCCAAATGCTATTTGGTTGGTGGATAGAGCCGATGACCTATTGTACCTCTCCTTTAGTGACGGTAGCGTAGGGGTCTACTCTATTACCGAACGTGCTTTTGTGATTGACCCACTGAAGCTGGAAACGAAGATGGGGAAAGTACATGGGATGGCTTATGACAGGAAGGAGAAACAACTTTATCTTGCGTTTAACCATACTTTAGTAAGACCTTTTATCTTCAAGATAGATATTACCTCACTGACTGAGGATGAACTAAGTGGTAAGACTCGTATTGCTCCAGTAAAATTTGCCAAAATGGATATGTTGACCTCCGACCCCTCCTCTGGAAGAGCTCGCCTAATTGTAGACAAGTACCAACACAAGCTATTTACCTTCTACTACCACAGTGACAAGCAAATCTTAGGTGGTCATGTGAACATCTACGACTTAGACACTCCGATGACTGAAGGTCTGCAACAACATCAAAAACAACACCGTATAGGCTGGAATATGTGGACTCTAACCTCCGCGTACTTCATCCCTTGCAATTAATAATCCTAAGGAATATAAATGTTTGGAACGATGGAGATGATGAAAAAAAGTTTGCGGTGGTTGCTCCTCTGTCTGCTTGCACTAATGTTTGCTTACTGCTCTCCTTCTAAGCCACAGGAAGAGGTGGAGGATGGAATATTACTACACTATCCCAACACCATCATATCTAACACTGGAAGAGTAGAGCTATCAAAAGATATTCGGGTGATTGCTACTGGAGCATTCAGAGACTGCGATCGTCTGAAGGAGCTCTCCTTACAAGGTATAGAGCAGATAAAGAATGGTGCATTTGATGGGTGTGGACAATTGAAAAAGGTAGTCCTTCAGACTCCCCACTTACCCAAAGTGGATGCCATGGCATTCAGGGGCACACCCGATGACAAAGAACTCATAATACCCACCACGATAGAGGAGGTTCTCCTCGCTTGGGCAAAGCGGTGTGGCTTCGAAGCCATCAATGGTCAGAGTATAACTGGATTTGTGATAACATCTAAAGGCAAATTACTCGCCTACCCCTTGACTAAGGTCAATGGTGGAGAAGTGGTTCTGGACGATGCTGTCGTGGCAATCGCCGAAGGGGTCTTTGATGGGTACACTGAGTTGAAGAGCATCAAGGGGAATCGGGTGAAAACTATTGGAGCACGTGCTTTTGCAAAGACGCCGCACTTGACTACGATAGATTTTCCGGCTGCTGAAACTATTGGTGACAATGCTTTTCTTGGAGCTACATCACTAAGTAAAGTAGCGCTTCCCAAGGTAGAAAAGGTGGGTAACTTCTCCTTTTCTGCATGCACCACCCTTAAGGAGGTAACTCTCCCTCAAATAAAAGCTATTGGCAATGGAGCCTTTGCTGGTTGTGCAGCACTTCAATCACTAGAGATAGGTGCCGAGCTACCCGTAGTAGGAGCAGAATCTCCCTTTCAGGATACGAAAGAAGACAAAAACCTACTCACTCCTTCGGGTGTGGATATTGATAGCTTTGAAAACTGGGCTGTCGAGAATGGCTTTAGTAGCATCAATGGAGAGCTAATTGAAGATGTGGTGCCACCGCCAGAGGGACTTGCAGCAGAAGGTCGAAAAATCATAGGAGTTACCGATATAGCAAAAGGATACGCATGGAAGGTAGTCATCCCCGAGTACTTCAATGAGATTGGTGACAAAGCCTTTGCGAATGCTGCGGGAACCGACTTCTCCAGCATCACTGCCAATGGCGTAGTAAAGGTGGGAGAACGTGCCTTTTACGCAGCCCCCAACCTATATAGGGTAGAAATGGCGAAACTAAAGTTCATTGGTCCTTATGCCTTTGCAGAGTGTAGATCGATGCTCTCCGAGATGAAGCGGACTCCCTCAATTGAGGTAATAGGCGAAAGAGCCTTCTACTACTGTAGGATGCTCTCCTTAGTCTCAGCACCACACCTCAAAGAGATTGGGGATAAAGCTTTTGAGAAGTGCGTACGAATGGAGGAGTGGGGCATACTCCATGTGGGTGCCGAGCCACCTCTCCTGAAGGGCGAATTGGGCATCAAGAAAATCGCCGTATTAGTTGTCCCCCAAGGTGCTAAACCCACTTACGAAAAATGGAAGCACAGGGATAAGTTTGGGAAAATATTAGAAATAGGCGAACCAGGAACCGAAGATATAGAAGAGATTATATAATCATTTTTAATTTAGAAGTATGAAAAGAAATTATCTTGTCTTATTATTAATTCTATTGTCTGTATCGCTTTTTACAGCGTGTACAAACTTAGACGATATTTACAGTCGCCTCGATGACCACGACAAGCGACTCAAAACATTGGAGGCACTCTCGAACAATGTAAATAAGGAAGTGCAAAATCTAAAGATCTTGATAGAGTCATCCAGCATCAAATCCTACAAAGCACTACCTGATGGAAGCGGATATGAGCTGGTGATGGGCGGTGGAAAAACTATTACCCTTAAGAATGGCACAAAACCCACAGTAGGGGTAAAAAAGGATGAGGATGGTAAGCTATACTGGACCATTGATGACGACTGGCTTCGGGATGCTGATAATCAGAAGGTAAGAGCCGAAGGAGAGGATGGAGCGGAGACTGCTACACCTCAGTTTAGAGTGGATGCTGATGGCTACTGGGAGGTGAGCATGGATGGTGGCAAGCTATGGCAATCCATCATGGGCGCTGATGGCAAGCCTGTGAAAGCAGTCGGGCAAGATGGTACTGCAGACTTAGACATCACCGAAAAGGATGGTGTGGTTATCATCCAGTACAATGGGCAAACCTTCAAGCTCCCTATCAATGCTGCAGAGGCTCCTGACACACCTAATCATCCAAGATTACCTTTGGAGAACGTAGCAGAATTCAACGTCAACACTGAGGGAAATGGATTTACTACCTCTCACGAGTATGACAAGTGTGGTTTCTTTAGCTTTGAAGAGGCGGTAGAAAAGTTTAAGACAGTAGAAATCGATGGGAAGACCTATCACATGCCATCCAAGGAAGAGTGGCTCGCCGTGGTACCTGTAGAAGAGTGTATCTATTTTGATTGGGATAAAGGTGGGGAGATTGACTATGACCTCCCTGAGACTGTAATGGTAAATGGCAAGACTATTGAGTCTACCAATGATTACAAAACTACAAAACATAATAAAACTTATGCACTCCGCTACAAAGGAACAGACTTGATGTCTGCTTGGCTATATGAATACACCGAATATGATAGTTTAAGGGTGCTTAAAATAACCGCCTGCTACGTTGGTGACCAGCCAGATATCAAGCTTGCTGACATTACAAAAACAGCCTTCTGGGAGGGAGCTAAGGGCAAGGTTGTACGTGTTCTCCCTGCTGCAGGTAAGATACACAAGGAATGGGGTCCCAGTTTTTCGGGGTCAAGTGGAGAGTACCTTTCTTCTACTGCAAATGGATCTGATCAAGTATATTGCATGGTTTTTGACTATGCTAGAGCTTACGTAAATGGTGATAATTACACAGACCAACTCTCAAGGCCTGTAAGACTATTTGAGTCTGCTAAGTAATAATCATTTCTTCAAGCCAGCATATTATTAGGATGTGGTAAGTATGCCCCTTGAGAGTGCTATTGACAACTCTCAAGGGGCTTTTATTTGTTATCACACAGAAAGTATTATTTTTATGAACAAACATTTGTGAGAGACTGGAATACACTTCCTCAAGTATTAAGTCTGGCATGGTACTAGGGCAATCGCATTTGAAATACTATATTGATATTCTTACATAAATAGATACTGTCCCCAAAAAGTGTGTAAGTCCCAAGAATGTTATCTTTGAAAAGTTAAAAACAAAAGATAAACAAGAAGATGAGACTTACACAAATGCAATTTAAGGAAATTCTATCAAACTTGATGACAGAGCCAAATGGAGTTGGCCGTTTAATGGAGTTAATCATCGAAATAGCGATGCAAGGGGAGAGGGAACTGTATAAAGAAGATAGTGGCGATGTGAGCAATGGATACCGCTCCCGTCGCATCTTTGCGAGTGGTAATATGCTAGAATTACGAGTACCCCGAACTCGACAGCAGGGCTTCATGCCCTTGATTTTAGGCGTTCTCAAAGATCAAGAGAAAGAGATGGGAGAACTAGCAGGTTATCTATATAGCTGCGGTAATACGATGGAGGATATCTCTGGAGTATTCGAGCGTTTGTATGGTAAACGTTATAGTACGAGTCAAATCAATCGTCTCTCCTTATCGACCCAAGAAGCAGTAGAAGAGTGGCGTCAAAGACGTCTACCGAGGACTTTAGAGGCACTTGTTATCGATGCTACATATCTTCCTGTACGGAGAGGAGAAAGTGTGAGCAAGGAGGCATTTTTTGTAGTGATGAGTTTAGATAGCGAAGGACGTCGAGACATCGTGGGTGTCTATAATAATCCAACAGAGGGAAGCGGCATCTGGGGCGAGTTTTTTGAGGATCTAAAAAGCCGAGGACTCGAAGAGGTAGGACTAATCATTTCAGACGGGTTGAATAACATTGAAGAGGTTGCACGTGAGCACTTTACAGAAGTGGAAGTCCAGCTCTGCACGGTGCATCTACAGCGAGAAATAACTCGAAAGATACGCCCTCGAGATAAGTCAGCCATCGCAAGTGATCTACAGGAGGTCTTTAGTAAAGACGGCTCAAGAAGCTCACCTTTAGATGGCCTAGAGAGCTTTAAAAACTTTGCGTTCAGATGGCGTAAGAGCTATCCTTTTCTCACAAAAATAGCTAACGGTCAGAGGATAGAGTATTACTTCACATACCTAAAATACGACGTCAGTGTTCGCAAGTACATTCATAGTACTAACTGGATAGAACGCTTCAATAGACAGGTAAAGAAAGGGGCTCGATATAAATGTGCATTACCTAGCGTAGAATCCGCTCTACACTTGATAGGTAGTATTGCAATCAATGCAAACTATCTGAAGAAAAGAATAGGAGATCTAACTCTTGGACTTAGGAAGAACAATGAAAAGTAAATAACAACAATGTGCTTTATTTTCCAACACAAAGATATCAACCTAAAAGAATACGGCAAGGCGGTGTCTCCGCGGTGCTACGACAGCCTTGCCTTAATTCTTTATTGGTTTATCTTTAATGTTTATGGAAAACAAAGCGAAAAAATATGTAGGTTTGCTTTTCAGAGACGCATTCTGGCGTACACACTTTTGGGGACACTACCTGGGGATGAGGGCTTTCAGTTGCGTCTATGAATGCTTCGGTCTATAATATCATCATTTCAGAGGGCTTTTCTTATTGTGATTATATTTAATGTTTTATATTTGTAGATATTAGTAGGGGGAATAGCAGTGGTACTATTTATCTAATATATTCTCTTGATGATTGGTAATGATCACTAATTGTTGGGATTAGCCCCTTATCCAAATTTGGTAGCGATAATATTATAATCATGAGGCGACTTAGTAAACAACCATTCTTCTTACTTTACGATAAAAAAACAGCCCTCACGGCTGCTGTTATCTTGAGCTTTGTTTTAGCTTTGGTGATGTTTGGCTCCTCGGTCTATATCACGCACTTATATAATGCGTTAGATATTAATAAGGAAGAGCTCTTCTCGATCGATTCGCTATTGATATTATTTCTGAATACTTTGATGATCTATTTCCTCTTTCGTTTTCAGCTATGGGTCATCACTCGTTATTCTAACAACCGCCCTGTCATGTGGCTGATTTTAGTGGGGTTATTCATTGTTGTGGGGATTGGAAGTAATATTATATCTCACTTTCAGGATTGGAGTTTTACAGATCAGACCATTAATAAACTTTATTCCACGCTCAACTATGTCAAGGATATGACTATCTTGGTCATCACCTTTCTCTTTACAGTACTAATCTATGTGATAAATCAGAGTCAAGAAACAGTGACGACGAACCAAACCTTAGCCATTGAGAATCTTAAAAATAAATATACTGCTCTGAAGAATCAGACAGATCCCCACTTCTTATTTAATTCCCTCAACACCCTCAACGGCCTGATAGGCTATGATGATGAGCGAGCACATGAATATGTGGAGCAACTCTCGTCTGTTTTTCGATTTACGATGAAGGACCGCTCCGTCATTAGAGTGTCAGAGGAGTTGGAATTTGTCGCTTCCTATCTCTACCTTATGCAGATACGGTATGATGATGGGTTGGATATAGACATTCAAGATTTGGACAAGTATCATGATTATTATATCCTGCCCTTTGGGTTGCAAATATTGATAGAGAATGCGATCAAGCATAATGTGATTAGCCATAAGTCTCCGCTTACCATCACTGTCCGTGTTGTTGACGATCGTGCGATACGGGTGGAGAATAACCTACAGCCTAGACAAGTGAGATCGAAGGGTACAGGAGTGGGGCTATCCAACCTATATGAGTTATATCAGTTGATGTTTGGGCGAGAGATAGCTATTATCTCCACAGATAAATTTTTCGCTGTAGAGATTCCTTTGATAAAGCATTTGGAGAATACAAAGCTAATTAATGTATAAAGAAATGAATTGGCCGATATAGACTGGTTAAGAAATAGAACGGAAGGAGATATAGTATGAATGCAGTAATTGTAGAGGATGAATTTATAGCTGCCCAAGGTTTGGAGCGATTGATCGTTAGCGTGAACCCCGAGATAAAGGTTATTGAGGTTCTGCAGACCGTTGAAGAGTGCGTGGAGTGGTTTCGTACTCATGAAGCTCCTGATATGGTCTTTATGGACATTCATCTCGCTGATGGAGACTCCTTCACTATCTTTCAGCAGGTCGAGATTACGGCCCCCATTATCTTCACGACCGCCTATGATGAGTATGCCCTGAAGGCGTTTGAAGTCAATAGTATTGACTATCTACTTAAGCCTATCACTCGTAAAAGTCTGGAACGAGCTTTGGATAAGATGAAGCGACTAACTCATGAGCAAAGCAAGAGTAACAAAGAGATGGTTGAGGAGTTGGTGCACACCATTCGTTCGTCCAATGAGCCTTATAAACGGCATTTTTTGATTCCCTATAAAGATCGCTTGATTCCAGTCTCTACCGATGACATCGCCTATATTTTTTCCGAGGAAAAGATGGCAAAGGTTGTTTGCTTCAATCAACAATCGTATTTGATTGATGAGTCCTTAGATGAGATGCTCCGACAGCTCTCTGCAGAGCAATTTTTCCGAGCCAATCGCCAGTATATCATTTCACATAAAGCCATTGTTGATATTGCTATGTGGTTCAATGGCAAGTTGGTCGTGAATCTATCTGTCCCAGCTCCAGAGCGAATTATTGTGAGCCGAGCACGCTCAACCCAGTTCAAGGAGTGGTACGTTAGTAATACCGATTAGGTTACATTCGAGTAGATTCCCAAAAGTGTGACATATTGCTTGCGATTCCGAGATCCCAGCTGATTTTGGCACGTCTATCTTTCTTTCGATACTTCCTCTCTCTCCTAGTGAATATCACACGAAATGCCATCCTCACAGAAGAGCTGTGAGGTCGAACCCTCGGTGAGATATAGGGGCAAAGGCTGAGGGCGTCGGCCTCAGGCAAGTAAACAATCATATCCAAATTCCGTAAGAGCCCCATTCGATTGCCTTCATGTCACAATCTCCTAATCGTTTGGCAGCATCATAGCCCCCTTTTTTCGGTAGTCTATTATGACAGTTCAAGTCGTATTTTATAAGCTTCGGAGAAAATAGCGGATACATATTAAATATTAAAGGCTAATTTTGTCGCTGTTTAGGATTATCAAACTATTTATCAAATGTGATGAAGACAATAAGTTTAGCAACGAATCGCTGGGTACACAGATCTATGCTTTCCATTCTTTTGCTTTTGACCTCTCTGACTTCAGCTATGGCACAGCAGATACTTACTCTGGAGGAGTGCCGTAAGTTAGCTTTGGAGCAGAATAAGCAAGTGCGTATGGCTGACGATGATGTGGCAATGGCACAGCTGAAGAAGAAAGAGATGGAGACTAAATATCTCCCCCGAATCAGTTTCAATGGAGGTTATCTAAGGACACAGAAGAACTTTTCGCTTTTTGAGAAAGACCAATTTCTTCCGATTGTCCCCTATAATACGATTGACCCTAAGACTGGTAACTTTAACCCTCAGGCACTAGCAGATCCTGCTACAGCTATGAATACTTTGGTCATCAACCCCAAGACTGGCCAGCCGATGTTGGATTCCTCGGGCAATCCTATCTTTAAGAACTATGCCATGCTACCTGCTGATAAACTGAATCTAGGGGAGCAAAATAAGTTCTATGCTGGCTTTTCTCTACAGCAACCCATATTTATGGGCCTAAAGATTGTTGAGGGCAATAAGATGGCTAGTGTCGCCGCTAATATTGCTCAAGAGAAGGTCCTTCTCACCAAAGCTGAAGTCCTCGTCCAGACGGATCAAGCCTATTGGCGAGCTGTATCTCTTCAGGAGAAAGTGAAGCTAGCAAAATCATATGAGGGTCTCTTAGATCAATTGGTTACTGACCTTTCCAATATGTATGCGGAAGGGATCATTACTAATAATGACGTCCTCAAAGCACAGGTTAAGCAAAATGAAGCCAAGCTCAAAGTGCTTAAGGCTGAAAATGGGCTAGCCCTCTCTAAGATGGCACTAGCTCAGATTATTGGCATGGTGGATGAAGAGATCGAGTTGTATGATAGCCGAATTGACCAGCAGGAGTTTGCCCCTTCTGCACTAGCCTCTGCCGAGTTGGTTGCAGATAACAGGTTAGAACTCTCAATGCTGAAAGAAAAGCTATTGATCATGGAGTCTAAGGAAAATATAGAACGTTCTAAGTTCATGCCAAATATTTTCCTGACAGCAGGCTACGGATGGATGAATCCTAATCCATACAATAGCTTAAAGAAAGAGTTTGGTGGCGATTGGCATGTAGGTGTGGTTGTCTCTATTCCTCTCGTTACTTGGGGTGAGAGATCACATAGCTTACACTCCGCCCAAATCGAAAAGACTAAGACTCAGCGTGAACTAGATCAAGCTCGTGAAATGATACAGCTACAGGTTCGCCAAAATCAATATAAATATACTGAATCTATTAAGAAAGTGGAGCTTACCAAGCTCTCTAAGTCCCAAGCAGAGGAGAACATGAGGGTGACTAAGGAGCAACTTAGAGAGGGACGTGTACGTCTGACAGACCTCTTAGAGGCTCAGGTCCAATGGGAATCTGCTGCTTCCGAGTACATCGATGCACTGATAGAGCACAAGGTAACCCTTTCGGAATTGGAAAAGGCTACTGGTGAGATTTACAAGTATATCCATGAATAAAAAGAACACACCAATCTCTGGTGCTCTTTACTATTCTCCAAATCATTGAAGTTTAAAAAATAATATAGATTATCGTTGATTATGAAGATCAATAAAACAATTCTCTACTCAGTTTGTCTGCTGACTATTATCGCAACTGGCTGTAGTAAAAAGAAACAATCAGATCACACTGAGGATGACAGTAATAAGATTGTCAAGGTGACTGTGGCACAAGCCATTGAGAAGCAATACACTCCAACAGCGGACTTCTCCGGTACCGTGGAACCTAATAGAGAAGCCAATCTAGGCTCTTCTATTCCTGGACGAATTGAGAAAATCAATTACTCTAAAGGTAGTTATGTCCCTGAGGGTGCCATTATTGCTGAACTCTCCGACGAAATGTTGGTACAGGCTGAGATCGAACTTAATGCCATCCTTAAGGACTATGAACGAATGTCAAGACTTAAGGAGAAGAATAGTATCAGCATCATGGACTATGATCATATCAAGGCAAAGTATGATGCTAGTAAGAGTAAGGTGGATATGATTAAGAAAAACACCTCTATACGGGCTCCTTTTTCAGGTGTCCTTGTCGATATAATGGTAGAGGAGGGCGAGAATTACTCCTTCGTCCCATCTGTTAGTTCGGATATGAAGGTTAAGAGTGGTATTGTGACACTAATGCAATTGAATCCCCTGAAAGTCAAGGTGGAAGTGAATGAGAGAGAAAGCGATGCCATTCGTAAGGGGCAGTCAGTAGATCTTTCTTTTGATGCTTATCCTGATGAAAAGGTTACTGGAAAAGTGAGTTTCATCTCTCCAATACTCTCTGCAGCTACTAGGAGTACAGAGGTAGAGATCACTATTCCTAATAATCAGAATAAACTAAAACCAGGTATGTTCTGCCGAACATCAATCATATTACCAGAGACCCAAGGGGTCTTTGTCCCTATTAATGCTATCCATAGAGCACAAGGTACAGGCGATGACTTTGTTTATATCCTCAATAGTGATAGTACCGTGAGACGCGTACAAGTGACTCGTCGAGAGATCGTAGATGGACTCGTACACATCCCTGAATTAAATAAGGATGATGTGGTCGTCATCGACGGCAAAAATAAGTTGGATAATGGTTCTACCGTCGAGGTGGTCCGTGACTGAAGGTGAAATAATTCGTCATAAGAACCTACGAAGAACGAAGCGTCATCGGAGTCCTTCTATTCGAGTGATCCTCTGAGTAGACTTCCAGTAAAGTCTTAACTTAAAAAGAAATATAAAAATGAAATTACCTGAAATAGGCGTAAAGAGACCTGTAGCTACCACTATGCTATTTTTGGCTATCATGTTGCTTGGAATCGTCTCCATGAAGATGCTTCCCCTGGATATGATGCCAGATATGGAGATCCCCTCAGTAACAGTTCTTACTGTTTACCCAGGAGCTTCGGCTAATGAGGTGGAGGAACAGGTGACTAAGCCACTAGAGACCGTCCTTTCGGGAGCCGAAAGGCTTACGGAGATTAAGTCTACCTCTAAGGAAAATGTCTCTGTCATTCAATTGAACTACAACTGGGGAGGCGACGCCACCTCCGCAGCCAATAATGCTAGAGACCTTATAGAGCTAGCCAAGTCTGCCTTGCCAGCTGAGGCAATGCAGCCGATTATATATAAGATCAACTCTTCTATGATGCCAATCCTGGCCTATGCTGTTAATGCCAATGAAAATTACAATGGTATCAGTCAGATTATAGAGGACGATATCGCAGCCACCTTACGCAAAGTTGATGGGGTCGGTACTGTCGTGTATATGGGACAGCCTGAACGTGAGATTAGAGTCAGCGTTGATCCACAGAAACTTTCAGCCTATAAGCTCTCTGTCGAGCAGATCACAATGATGCTGAAAGGGAGCAATATTAGTGTTCCTGCTGGTAATATCAATATGGGGGTCTATGACTTCCCTGTTCGTATGCCTGGACAATTTGAGTCGGTTAGTGAGATTGGGAATACCGTACTTAAGTCCTTTAATGGACATATTGTAAGGCTGAAGGATGTGGCTAACGTAGAGGATTCCTTTAAGGATAAAGAAGCCTTTGCGAGAAACCATAAAGGACAGGGTGTCGCTCTGATGGTGCAAAAGCAATCAGGGAGCAACACAGTAGAGGTAGTTAATGCCGTACGTGCTAAGATAGAAGAGATTCAGAAAACACTTCCTGCTGATGTGAAAATCAGTGAAGTCCTTAGCTCTGATGAGGTGGTCGTTAATTCTGTTAATAACCTGACTTCATCTATCTTGTATGCCTTGGTATTTGTGACCTTGGTTGTATTGATGTTCTTAAGAGAGTGGAAGTCTAGTTTGATTGTTTTCTTAACGATGCCGGTTTCACTGATCAGTGCCTTCATCGCTATGTATGCATTCGGCTACACTATTAATACCTTCTCTTTGATGTCTTTAGTCATCGCTATTGGTATGGTGGTGGATAATGCCATCGTGGTACTTGAGAATATTACCCAGCATATTGAGAGAGGATCAAAGCCTAAGCAAGCGGCTATCTTTGGTACCTCAGAGATGGGTATGGCTATTTTAGCCTCTACTGCGACTACATTGGTGGTCTTCCTACCTATGTTGTTTATGGGCGGTATTGTAGGGATTATGTTTAAGCAATTGGCAATACTGACTACCATCTGTATGGTCATGTCACTATTCACCGCTTTGACCCTCACTCCGATGCTTTCTTCTAGATTACTTAAGGAAGCTCCACGTACAGGTGAAAAAATACATCGCTCTAAGTTTTACATCGCCAGTGAGAAGATGTTTAATAAGCTGGAAAATGGCTATAAGTCACTTCTTGGATGGGTGGTCTTCCACAAGAGTCTTACTATCCTGATAGCATTATTTATCTTTGTCTTTACTATGTTCATCGGCAGGAATGTCGGTACCGACTACATTCCTGACATTGATGCTAGTACTGTGGCGGTTGTCTTCGAGACCGAAGTTGGGACTAGTGCGGTGGAGACCGATAGTATTAGTCAAAAGATCCTAGAGATTATGCGTGATGAGATCCCCGAGATCAATAATGATGCCGCCGTCTCTATTACAGGACAGACCGAAGAGGGAGCTCTGACTACTGTCGGGTTCTCTGAGGGTAAAAATGTCGGTACTATCCTCTGTCACCTTGTGCCACCAGGAGAGAGAGAAAGAACTACTGCGGAGATAGCAGAAGCTATAAGAAGTAAGGTAGAAGCTATTCCACAGATAGAGAAGATGAAAGTAACAGGATCAAGTGTTCTAGCATCTGCTATTACTGGTAATAAGAGGCCGATAGAGCTGGTCATCTCTGGTACAGACTTCAATAAGATGAATGCCGTGGCCCGTGATTTAGAGTCCAAGTTCCTACAGATTCCTGAGTTTAGCGACATAGCCACAACCATTGACCCTGGTAAACTTGAGTTACAAGTCGTGGTGGACAAAGAGAAAGCCTCACAACTAGCCTTAAATAACGCTCTCATAGGGATGCAATTAAGACAGAGCCTTTACGGTTCAGAATCTGGTAACTTTACTGAAAATGGAGAAGACTATAAAATAGTCGTTCGCTATGCCCCTGAGTATCGAGATGAAATCTCCAAGCTCAAGGAAATTCAGCTTACTAATCTACTTGGGCAGCAAGTCCCACTATCAGCCGTTGCAGATATTGTAGAGGATCTAGGACCTCTTCAAATCCAGCACATGTCTCAGCAGAGGTATGTTAAGGTTACCGCAGGGCTTAATAATATCTCCCTAGGAGACGCTACGGCTCTTGCTGAGGAGGTGATAGCTGATGCCAGCTTCCCCGAAGGAGTTAATGTAGAGATTGGTGGACAGGTAGATGATCAGAGTACCTCTTTCAAGTCTCTGTATCTCATCTTCTTCCTTGGTATTGCCCTCGTCTATATGGTGATGGCTGCCCAGTTTGAGTCCTTTAAGGATCCATTCATCATTCTCTTTGCGATACCATTTACCCTCGTTGGTGTGATATGGGCATTCTATATCACAGGTATTACACTGAGTGTCACTACCTTTATTGGCTTGATTATGCTTCTAGGTATTGTGGTAAATAATGGTATCGTCCTTGTGGACTACATCAATATGCTTCGCAAGAGGGGTTATCAGTTGCGAGATGCCGTGATGGAAGCCGGACGTTCACGTCTGAGACCAGTATTAATGACTTCGCTTACTACAATTCTTGGGATGCTTCCTATGGCTTTGAGTACCGGTATGGGACATGAGATGAATTCACCTCTTGCTGTCACCATTATTGGAGGTTTGTTGATTTCAACATTAGTGACCTTACTCCTAGTGCCTGCTATTTATACTGCGATCTATCATCGCACATTGGCACGGGATCGTAGATCTTTCCGATTGAAGTCAAGGAGAGAAGGGAACCAGACCAATGCATAACCTATAAATGAATAGGAGAGGAGCAGAGAAAAGAATATCAATGAGAAGCGATGTTACGCGTCAGATCTTTACCGTTGAATTTTCCCATGGTCACGTCTTGATGCTTTGAATGAATCTCTGCTCCTCTTTTAATTCAAAATATAAAACGCATAATACACGTAATTTTCAAAAGTAAATGAATATGAAGTTTATATACATCACATGTAATGTCAGTATGTTGGAGTCGGTTACCTCTCTAATCGATGAGATAGAGATGAGCGACTATCAGGTGATAGAGCAGGTGACAGCTAAGAGTAGCTACTCTTCCCCACGTCTCAATACTGCGATATGGCCGGGCTATAACTCCTCCGTTATGATTCAGGAGACGGATGAGCAGAAAGTATCGGCTCTCATAGAGCAAATTAATGAGATGAATGAGAATGCCTATAATGACTCGGAGTTGGTAGCTCTCTACACATGGGATATCAGTGCCTGTGCAACTATAGGGAATGTGTAATACAACTATTCCGATAGATGTGAAATAATTAATTCAATTTCTCGAAAGTTCTTTTTTTTTATTGAATTACCCCACTGATTTGCTGTGATGCAGATCAGTGGGGTTAATGTTTTTTGTAGAGAAATATATCACCCAGAGAGATTCACGTTGCCCAACTATTCACAGGTAACGTGAGTTCGATCTAATCCTAATTGATAACCGATCTTGATTGCGTCAGCTCTAAGAATAATAGTGTATTTCAATTATCAGTTAAAACGAAAGTGAAGTTGCTGTCTTGTATCTTTTATAGAATCTTCATTAGAAAGTACTGGGAGAATATATAGAAGGTGGACTTTTAATTTTAATGGATATTATGCTCCCATTTTTGTGCTTTCAGGATTCATATTATTTTCTATTTTGTGAGAGATGTGTTTTTTGCTAATCGTATAAGAACTCAGGCAACTAGTTTATATCTCTTCTGCAAATAACTATATATTTGTACTGCGTTGATATAAAGCTATAAAGGACTTTTCTAAGACTATAAGAGTGACCGCTTTTTTGATGTTTAAAGTGAGACAATATTTAGTTATATGAAACAGAAATGCTTCCTATAGCAAAAAAATATTTTTCCTATGAGTAGAAGAATGTTTTCCTTAAAGAATGAGACCTAAATAGCCCACGCGAGTTATCGCGGTGTAAATAACTACCTAATCTCAGAGTTACTTAAGTATAACTTTTAATGCTCAGAAAATCATCCTTAAACCTTTAAGTCATAGGTTTAAAGTCCCTTAGTACGGTTGCTCACAATCTAACTTACGTTAAAATAAGGGAAATGAAGCTGGCATTACACCCTATCATTGAATGGCTGACTTTAATGGTACAAAACAATCAGGTAACACAGATGTTTATTTTATAGAACCTGTACTGACTATTGGGAACAGTTTTTTTTATGCAATTATGAAAGACGGGGTCCAAAAGTTTTTGCGATAATGTGGATCCTACTTCTATAAACCGACAATTGAAAAAAACAGTTGTTACAAAATCGCATAATACCGATGAGCTTATATGTAGTATGCTTAAGGCATTCCTCGGTTATAGTAAATGGTCTTGAATAAGAGTAGCTGGGCTTTCTTTTGTAGAGGTGGGGAGGATCTTCAAGAAGTTAAACAATAAATAATAAAACAATATGGATGTAATTAAAGTATTAAGTGAGAGATATTCCTCAAAGGATTTTGATCCTAATAAAAAAATATCAGAAGAAGATTTTGCTAAGGTAAAGGAGATTTTGAGGATGAGTCCTTCAAGTACGAATTTGCAACCTTGGCATTTCGTGATTGCGAGTACAGAAGAGGGTAAAAAACGTATGGCTAAAGGAACAGAAGGTTTTTTCCATTTCAATGCTGAGAAGGTTTTGAATGCTTCGCACGTAGTATTATTTTGCTCTAAAACAATCGTTGATGAGGATTATTTGCAACATATATCAGATGCTGAAGAGAGTGATGGTAGATACCCTAGTGAGGAAATCAAACAAAAAGTAAATGGTGGAAGGCATATCTTTACCGATATTCATAAGTACGACTTAAAGGACTTACAGCACTGGATGGAAAAGCAAATTTATTTGAATCTTGGTAATTTCCTCTTAAGCGTTGCTACTCTTGGAATTGATGCGTGTCCAATGGAAGGACTTGATATGAAGGCCCTTGATGAAGAATTTGGTTTGCGTGAAAAAGGATTTACTGCAATCGCAGCAGTCTCTATTGGCTATAGAGCTGAAAGTGATTTTAACGCTCCAGATAAAACACCAAAATCAAGACTTTCGGAACAAGAGATTATGACAATTATATGATGTCAATAATGGGAAAAGAACATCTAATTACTATATAGATAATAGTAATTGATATTGCATAAAATAATGTGAAACGATGTAAGGACTCATTATAGGGGCTTGTAGTGTTTTGTACCACTCTCGAACTATGGATATTTTCGTCCAATGGTATGAGCATGATACCCTGGTAAGTGAGGTGGAACTGTTGGTTCTTCTAACTTCTCTATATCAGTTTATATCCTTTATGAAAGTGAGAACTGCCCCATTATGTGTTTGTTAAGTCTTTCAAAACATCTTGGGGTGCATTGATGAGTAGGATAATAATGGTATATTTGTACTTGAAAATTTGTTGTCCAATAGATATTTCATGACATTTATTCGGAGTTTTAAGAAAAATAGAAACAATATGAAGATTAGATCCTTTTTTGCCTCAGTCATGCTAGTGATGATTAGCGTGTTGGTGGCTTCAGCTCAAAAAGTAGGTGTGCAAAACTCTCACTGTGAAGTAGGATTGCTTTATCAGATTAGTTATCAACCCAATTGGGGTGATTCGCATGCCATTGTGGTGGAGGTAGTGCCTGGTTCTCCAGCTGAAAAAGCAGGGGTTAGAGTGGGTGATGTACTGAAGACCATTAATGGTCAGAGCACACAGAAGATGTCGGAAGAGCAAATCAATCGTGCCCTTCTTAATTCTTCCGAAGGTCAGGTGGACTTAGAATTGGCCAACTTTGGTGACGCTGTTAGAAAGGTGACTCTTAGGAAAGAGTGCTATCCTGTAGGAGCTCTTTCTGAAGCAGACCTCGCTCAAGCCTTCAGTATGTATAGCTTAGAGGATGTGACAGCAAGGCGTTTCAATATGCCATTTGCTTACACTGTGCCTGAGCAACGTGACTTTATACAATATAAGAGCTTCTCATTTGTCAACAATACTCGTGTGGGTGAGGAGGCTGAGCAGATCAAGCAAACACTTCAGAAGAAAGGCTTGAAATACGTAGAAAAGGGTGGCGACTTATTAGTATCTGTTCGTCATTCACTAGAGGCCAATCCAGAGTATAGAGAAGGTAGTAGTACAGGTAGGGAAGAGAATTTCAGGAACTATAGGATGAATACTTATACTGGGGAAATTCAGGATTTTCCTTTCTTGAGTCTTAATGCTCCAGCGTTTTTCGGTGCCTATAGGCTAACCTTAGAGGTAGAGATCTTTGATGGTAAAGATAATGTGAAGCTTTGGAGTGGTAGAGCTACTGAGCGTATAAATGCTTCTTATAGCACAGCTAATTATGCGAAAGCCTTTGGGCCTTTGTTGATGGCTAACTTCCCTTACCTACAGTATATCATGAATCCTATCTATTTGATTCATAGGGAGAGTTACAGATATTTGGGTATTCACTATGATAGCAATGACCTACAGTTGGTCGTTTGGGTGGATAAGGGCAGCCCAGCGGATAAGGTAGGTATTCGTCCTGGTGATCGCATTACTAGTATTAATGGCTTGCCATTAGATTCATCTGTGGAGAAGATGAGTAAGGCTTATAAGGAATTCTTGAATGACACTTGGGATCTAAGAGATGAGAGTACGATCTATCCTAATTCTGATGGATTCAAGCAGAATATGTATTGGGATGTCTCGAAGTACCTCAAGGTGGCTGAGAAGATCCAAGATTCTAAATACCTGAGTGCTTTTGCTTATCTATTTAGTCATCGCACCTATATTAATTCGCCTATCATTAAGGATATTGTACTTGAGATGAGTGATGGCTCTGCTATATTGGTTACTCCTCAATTGCGAAATAGAGATTATATTACATTATACTAACTCGTGAAGTTATATAAAGATATTTTAGGAAAGTTCATCGTAGCTATCATTCTTATGCATATAGGAGTGGTGGCTATGATGGCTCAAAGGCCTTCCATTCGTCAGGTCTTTGAAGATGCTCCCTCTGAGGTCATTCCAGCGTTAGGTGATTTGGAACGTAGTCAAGTCTTTGCGGTCTATGAGGCAAAGCTGAAAGGTGAGGCTGATATAGAGACTAGTAAGAATATGTTGGGGGCTGAAGTTACCCTACTTCGGTTGACTGATGACTATCTCCAGATGACCCTAGATCCTTCAACGGAACTCCAGATGAAACTCTTGCCCTATAAGGGTTCTAAGGGCTATCTGATTTCTATGGTAGCAACTAGTCTGTTAGAGCCTAAGCAGTCGGTAATAGTTTTTTATGATAAGGATTGGAACCGCTTGGAGACGAGTGATTTTATCCAGAGTCCTGACCCCGCAGATTACTTTATTAGTCCAGATGATTCGAATAGAAGAGAGATCAAGGATGCCCTTGTAGAAAGAGGTCGGTGGTCATATCAGATTGTCCTAGATGCAGATGGAGTTGGGCTGTCCTTCAGGATGACGACATTTGATGAAGCGTTAGCTCGTGAATTACATCCTGATGTGATGCCACTACTTAAAAAAGAGGGCGTGAGATACGAGTGGAGTAAAAGATCAAAGAGCTATATAAAGAAGTAAGTAGTGTGGTGCAACGAGATGATATGACAGAGGATAAGAAAAGACAAAGAAAGGCACTCGTGATCGTTGGGAGTGTCCTTCTGTTGCTTATTGTAGCAGTAGGAGTCTTTACTATTATCCAGCAAAGGAGAGAGATAGCCAGTGTTCGAGAACTGACTCAGTTGGAGAAAGAGATGCTCCAAGATGAGTACAATGAGTTGGCATTACAGTACGAGGGATATCGCTTTGAGATTAGTAATGACTCATTAGCTCAGAAGTTGGCGACTGAGCAAGCCAAGGTGCAGCGTTTGATGGAGGAGCTTAAGACGGTTAAGAACACCAATGCGACTCGGATAGCTGAACTCAAAAGAGAGCTGGAGACCCTACGTAAGGTTATGAGGAGCTATGTGGTACAGATTGACTCTTTGAATGCCGCAAATCAGGCGTTGAGATCGGAGAATCAAGAGGTGAAGCGTCAGATCTCTGCGGTGACTTCGGAGCGTCAGCAGCTGAAAGCTGAACGGGAACGTCTGGTAGAACAGGTGACCCTGGCTGCAAAACTTTCGGTGTCCAGTTTTAGTGCACAGGGGCTTAACTCAAGAGGGAAGAGTACGAGTCGCTTACAGCGAATGAAGCAATTACAATTTTCTTTCAATATTGATAGTAATGTGACTGCAGAGCCTGGTTATAAAGATATATACATGAGGATTACGACTCCAGATGGATTACTCTTAGAGCAGGCTGGTGTGAGCGGTACTTTCGACTTTGAGGGAGCAAAAGTGCCTTATTCTGTATCACGTCAAGTGGAGTATGGAGGTGAGTTGCTGCCTATGGTGATGTATTGGGATATCCAGGAGTATCTGACCGAAGGGAACTATCAAGCCGAATTTTTTGCTGAGGGTTATCTGATAGGGAGGTTTTCATTCACGTTATAATCAAGAAAGAACGTTTTGGTACAGTTCAACGAACATGATAAGAAGGAGTATCCTCCGATGCATACGGTAGAGCATATCATCAATGGTGCGATGGTGCGACTCTTTGGGACAGGTAGGAGTGTGAGTGCTCATGTGGAGCGTAAGAAATCCCGAATGGATTTTATTATGGATACGACGCCTACAGAAGCAGATGCTCAGGCTCTAGAGGAGGAGGTTAATAGAGTGTTGTTGGAGGATCTACCCGTTACATTTTTGGTCACAGATCAGGCTAATGCTGTTCAATATGGTGTGGATCTCAGCCGTATCCCAGAGGACGCTTCGGAAGCGGTCCGACTGGCTATGGTTGGTGACTATGATGTCTGTCTGTGTATCGGTGACCATGTAGAGCATACTCAGCAGTGTGGGCGATTTATACTCTATTCCCATGCTTATGATGAGGGGAAGAAAAGGTGGCGATTGCGATTTAAGCTAGAGGGAGAGGATCCCATTTACGCCAATGAATAAGAATTTATTAATAAAGAAATAGAGGGATGGAATTAAAGGCTCGTTTTGATCACTTTAACTTTAACGTCTTAGACTTGGATAGAAGTTTAGCCTTCTACGAAAAGGCTCTAGGATTAAAAGAAGTTCGTAGAAAAGAAGCTGAGGATGGCTCCTTTATCTTGGTTTATCTAGGAGATGGACACACTGGCTTTACGCTGGAGCTAACATGGCTTAGGGACCGAAGAGAACCCTATAATTTGGGGGATTTGGAATATCATCTATGTCTGAGGGTAGATGGCGACTATGATCAATGGCGTGAATACCATCGTGAGATGAATTGTATCTGTTATGAAAATCATGACATGGGGCTCTATTTTATTAGTGATCCTGATGGTTATTGGATAGAAATTTTGCCTTTGGTCTGAAGAGGAGTATAAATGGCGAAAAGAACTGTTTCGGCTGAGAAGCAACGGCTTCAACGGAAGAAGAGGTTGATAAAATGTGTCGATTATCTTCAACGGAAGGGGTATATTCACACTTATGATGATATAAGTGAAGCTACGGGCTTGAAAACAGTAACGATACGTGGGGCTCTTAGTTTAGCATCTCCATACTTATCAAAGAATTTTCTTAGACAGTTCTTAAGAGTATACGGCGATATCTTCAATGCAGATTGGCTAATGGAGGGAAAGCAGAAGATGCTTAGAACACATGCTAAGCCCTCCTTCCCGGAGCTTTCCCATAGATGGGAACGTATCGCTTATCTGATGGAGGAGGAGAAGATGGATGTCCAGACTTTTGCCAAAGCTATCGGGATGAATGCGGGCAGTACGATATACCGTATTTTAAGAGATAAGGCTCATCCTATGGATCAGACCATGAGTCGTATTCATCAGGCTTTCCCAAAATATAGTCGAGAGTGGCTACTGTATGGGCAGGGTGACATCTTAGATGCTGACTATCTTAGAAGACAAGAGGAGGAGCTTAGGGAGGGGAATGCTGAAGCCTATGAAGTATTGAGTACTAGGGTATTCCCCATAATCCCAGATCCTGCTGCCGCTGGCTCATTGACTGGTTTTGGAGATGAAGATCCGGAAGGGTTTGAGACCATGACGCTACCTGTGGATAGAGAGTATAAGGGCAATTATTATATCTTTACGGTTCGAGGAGCATCCATGGATGATGGCTCTGTGCATGCGATAGTAGATGGCGATAAATTACTGTGTCGGCAGATCCAGCGAAGTTATTGGAATGAAGGGCTTCATGTCCGTACTTGGCCTTATTATGTCTTTGTGACACGAGAGGAGGGAATCATTGTCAAGACGATTGCTTCACAGAATTTAGAAGAGGAAACTATTGTTTGCCGCTCACTCAATCCTGATTATCCTGATATTACATTACATCTAAAAGATATCATAGGGATCTTCAATGTTGTGCAGTTAGTGAGTAGGAGTATGAAGAGCTAGAGTTTTGCTCGGTTTTTGCTGAGTAGGGCTGATACATTTGAAATAATTTCTTTAGAGTCTAACTGCCTAATTTATATCTCATAATATCACCTGTCGATCATACTTAGTACACCTATTTGCAAAGATGCAATAAAAGCAACACGATCTTTCAAGGTCTGTTATTGTATTCAGACCCTGTTCCACCTACTTCAATGGCGTCTTGTCTGGAAAAGATTTAGTAAATTTGTGAACCATGCGAGGTATCGGCCTATTTTTATAGCTGTTATTCCCTGTGGTATGGCCCAGTAGCTCAGTTGAATAGAGCGTCAGATTCCGGTTCTGAAGGTCGGGGGTTTGATCCCCTCCTGGGTCACCATTATAGAATGTTAAGTGAGATGGCATTATTTCATGTCTAATGGCTTGGAAAAATGACAAAAAATCATTTACTTTGTATGAGATAATAAATAAGAAAACTTACAATATATAGTTATATGAAGGCTTTAAGTAACTTGGGAGTGATTCTCCTCTTAATCGGTGCAGGCTATCTAATTTATTTAGGTGTTGCTGGTACAGGACAGTCTAATACTGGATTGATCATAGGTTTAGCATTAGTTGTCGTGGGGTATATCCTGCATATATTTTTAGATAAGAAGGCTAATTCTCTTCCTGAGAATTCTAAATAAGCGACTCTTGCCCTAAGGGGTAAATCTAGTTGTAAAAAAATTATCACTTACCTGATGATAACTTCGAGGCTGGAGTCTCAGGTTGTCATTGGGTTGGTTTGTATATAGGTTATGCAAGAATGAAAGTAGGGGAAAAGAGCGTATTTTTTACGGAGCAACCATTGGTTATTTATGGTGCTACTGGCATGTTGGGGAGTGAGCTAGCTTTCTATGCAGCTTTGAATAACTTCAGTAGGCGTTTTGTACTACACGGGAGTGATGAGTCCCGCCTTCAGGGGCTGAAAGACGAGTTAGAGGAGTCTTATTTTGACGAGATAGATGTGAGGATAACCACTTCAGTGGACGATGCTCTATCGGAGGGTGGCTATGTGTTTTTCTCTAGAAGTACGAGAGCTAAGCTTCAGAGCCGTGAGTCTATGTTGTTAGGCAATGCCCCATTAGCGAAAGAGCTGGGTGAGGCTATCAATAGCTGTCCTTCTTCTGTTCGAAGAGTTGTCTGCGTGAGCAATCCTTCTGATTTGATGGGTTTGCTGATTTTGGTTCATAGTGGTTTGGATCCCGAACAGGTGATGTCTCTTTCTGCGTTGGATACTACGAGATTTCGTCGTAGTCTGTCGAGGAAGCTAGATATTCCTATGAATGAGCTGGGTAGTGCATTGACACTAGGTAGTCATGACATGAAGATGGCCCCCATGATCGGGCTGGCCAAGCATAATGGAAGACCTATCTCAGAGATGTTGAACATTGAGGAACAAAAGGAGATTCTTGATGAAGTCATGTATGCTGGAACTACGATCTATAAGCATAGAGGACATACTGCGTATCAGAGTCCTGCGGTCTTGAGTTTGAGGATGTTGATGGCTGATGATAAGACCCCATTTATTCTCCCAACCTCAAGGTATCATCATTCGGATAGATACCCTTATGTGTTTGGAGCCTTGCCAACGTTGATAGATGATGAAGGGTGTAGGCATGTGGAATTGCGTTGTCGTGAAGCAGATATAGAGAGATTAGATACTGCGTTTGCCTCAATAGCGGACATGCGAGATAAGCTTATTGAAGAAAAATTCTTGCCTTCATGTGATATGTGGGCAGATAAATTACAGCAGAAGGAGAATCTGGTGTTTGTTGAAGACTAATTAGGAGGATCACTAATGCGAATGATATATAATTATTTCCAAGTCAAGGAGTTGGAAAATAAAATTTTGCAAGAGCAGAATCTCTCTGAAAGTGAGTTGAGAGCTCAGAAGAGTAATGCTTTTTGCATGCAATTCAAAAAGGATTTCTTCGGGAAGCAGAAAGTAGTACTCTTTGCAGGCCCTAATGAGAATGGTGCCTTGGGGCTACGAATTGCGACTACCCTTGCTAGCCTTGGTCATGAAATCATGGTTGTCTTGCTTAATCCTACTGGAGTACTCCCTGAGCTTGTGATTAATGAGAGGGATAACTTCAAGGAGAGTTATGAGGATTATTTGATGGAGGTTACGAGTCAATTTTCTCCACCTCCTATCAACGAGGAAGATATTTTGATTGACGCTATCTGTGGGGTGGAGCAGCAGACACCTCTGACAGGATCTACTCCTAATGTCATAATGTATCTCAATAGTTTGCAGGCTACGAAGATCTCCATTGATATCCCGAGTGGTTTATTAGAGGGTGATAATAAAGATAATGACACCTCTAAAATATTCAAAGCCAATCTGACTTATACCTATTACAGTCCGAAGCTCTCTTTTCTCTTCAGAGAAAACCATTCAATCGTTGGGTCGTGGAGTGTTATGAACTTAGGTATCAACCTGCCCAGTGATGTTGTTGAGAGTGATTTTAAGCTTTTTGATACCTTTGAGATGGAGCATGCTTTTCCACGAAGAGGAACTTTTACTCATAAGTATGATTATGGTAAGGTCTTACTGATTGGAGGAAGTAGAGGGATGATAGGAGCTCCAATCTTAGCTGGTAAGGCGGCTATGACTTCTGGTGTCGGTCATCTGACCCTTCACTTGCCCAAGGGTTATGAAACGGTTGCACATGTAGCACTGCCAGAGGCCTTGGTCTCAATAGACTTCTCTTCCGATAGCTTTTCGGCAGATAGCTTGAAGATCGAGGATTATGATACGATCGCTGTCGGTCCCGGATTAGGTCAGTCCACAGAGAGTCGATTTGCTTTAGAGTACTTGATGCAGAATTATCGCCGACCTATGATCTTGGATGCGGATGCGTTGAATATCATTGCTAATGCTGATGAAGATCTATTAGCGTTAGTTCCAGAGGGATCTATTCTTACGCCCCATGAGGGCGAGTTTGATCGCTTGTTTGGGGCCTCTCAAAACTCATATAGCCGGCTGATGAAAGCTATTGATGTAGCAAAGACTCACAAGTTGAATATTTTGCTGAAGGGGGCATATTCAGCGACATGTAGTGCCGATGGAATGGTTTATTTTAATACCTCAGGTAATCCAGGTTTGGCGACAGCAGGTTCGGGAGATGTGTTGGCGGGTATTATCCTAGCTCTTTTTGGTAAGGGACATACGGCCGTCCAATCCTGTTGCATAGCTGCTTATATACATGGTTTTGCTGCTGACTTATATGCTTCTGCCTTTTGTCAGGAGAGTCTCACAGCATCCAAGCTGATAGATCAGCTGCCCATAGCATTCAAGCGCTTTAAGAACGATAGGGAGCAACGGTCCATGTATTAAATTGGATTATGACATGTTAAATCATGGGAAGTCAAATAGAGTCATCAGAGATTTAAGTATCTTTGTTCGTTATTAATAATACCTATAAAGGTTGCAAAAGTACAGCTAGTGAAGCGAATCAGCTCATCTCTCATACTGTTTATACTGGTAGGGTATTTTCTCTTCTCATTCCTAATTAGCCCTTATGCAAGGGCGGGGAGATTGAGTCGAGAGATGGATCTTGCACTTCAATATGTACTTAATGATACTCTTTTGAAGGGAGATGTCCTCGAACGGGATAGTGTTATGGCCCCTCTATTACAGCCAGATTCTGTACGCACTCGTTCTAATCGTATTTCTAAGGATGAGTCCATAGTTGTTTCTGATTCTTTGCCGAATGACTCCATAACTACAGACTCTGTGAAGTCTGGGCAATTGACTGCTCCAGTGGATTTTGAGGCCCAAGATTCACTCGTGATTCTGTCTAAGCGAAATCTTGTGAGGATGTATGGTAGCGGTAAGGTGAGCTATCTAACTCAGCAACTGGAGGGAGACTTTATGCAACTTCAGACAGATACAGGTACGGTGTTTAGTACCTATATTGATTATCCAGACTCCCTTAAGAAAGAGCGGGTGTATGCGAAAGTCAAAAATGATGATGAGGAGTATCAAGCTGGTGCTATAAATTATAACTTCCATACTCAGAAAGGTTATATCACTGAAGTCATTACTCAGCAAGGTGAAGGTTACATCAAAGCTAATCAAACTAAGCGACTAAAGACCAAGGCACTTAACTTAGCGGATGCTAAATACACGACTTGTACCAATCATGATCATCCCCACTTCTATATAGCCATGACTAAGGCAAAAGTACGTCCGGGCAAAGATCTAGTGGCTGGCCCACTCTATTTAGTGCTTGCAGATGTCCCTCTACCTATTGGGTTGCCTTTTGCCTTTTTCCCATTTACCACTTCTCGTGCTTCTGGCTTGATCATGCCAACGTATGGAGATGAGATGGAGCGTGGGTTTTATCTGAGAAATGGGGGGTATTACTTTGCCATAAATGATTATGTGGATCTCGAACTGACTGGTGATGTCTATACCAAAGGTTCTTGGGGTGTGCGAGGTCGCTCGACCTATCGCAAGAGGTACCGCTATAGTGGCTCTATTGATGCTAGTTACTTGGTCACTATAAGGGGGGATAAAGTGGCAGGGGATTACTCCAAAGGAACAGACTTTAGGATCGCGTGGTCACACCAGCAAGATGCTAAGGCCAATCCATATCGTACTTTTTCAGCGAATGTAAACTATTCTACAAGCTCGTATAATCATAATAATCTCGATGGTCTCTACAATCAAGCAATTATGGGGGAGAATACGAAGAGCTCAAGTATTAGCTTTAGCCAACGTTTTCCAAACAGCCCTTGGAGTATCTCCGGGTCCATGGATATCACTCAGAGATCACGAGATAGTACCGTCGCGATGACTTTACCTAACTTATCTATTACGATGAGTCGTATCTATCCATTCAAGCGTAAAGAGCAAGTGGGAAAAGAGCGTTGGTATGAAAAAATATCGGTATCATATTCTGGACAGCTACGAAATACGGTCGAGACGAAAGAGAATCAACTCCTGAAGACCAACCTTCTGAGAGATTGGCGTAACGGGATGAGTCACTCTATCCCTATTTCTGCTTCTTTTGATCTCGGTCAATACATCAAAGTAACGCCTAGCTTTAACTATACTGAGCGTTGGTATATGTCTAAGCTTCAAAAGGCATATGATCCTGCTTTGAATAAGGTGGTTGAAACAGATACAACCTTTGGCTTTAATAGGGTATATGACTATAGTGCGTCTCTATCCTTATCTACCACTGTATATGGTTTCTGGAAGCCCTTGCCGTTCTTGGGAGATAAGGTCAATATGATTCGTCACCGAATGGAACCATCTATCTCCATTAATTATCGTCCCGACTTTGGTGCAAAAAAGTATGGTTATTGGGAAGAGTTGAATTATATTACTCCTGAAGGTAGAGAGGTGGATACGTATTATTCTCCGTACGAGCGACAACTTTTTGGCGTTCCTGGGAGAGGAGCGAGCGGTAGTATCGGCTTTTCGCTAGGCAATAACTTAGAAGCAAAAATTAAGCAGAAGACAGACTCTGTTTCAGATGAAACCGAATTCAAAAAGATCAGTCTGATTGAGTCCCTTAACCTGTCAACAAGTTATAATCTTGCCGCAGACTCATTCCAATGGAGTGACCTCTCCGCTTCTTTGTCTCTAAGACTTTCTCAATCGTTTACACTACGTTTGAGTGGAGCTTTTGATCTGTACACTTATGACTACCATGAGCATGACGGGCGTATTAGTCCGTATCGTGTGAATAAGCTGAGGGTTCTTAATGGAAAAGGTCTTGGTCGCTTTAGAGGTACCAGTACATCGTTTTCGTACACGCTTAATCCTCAGAATCTAAAAAAACTTTTGGGGGTATTTGGATTGCGTAAGAAAGATCAAGGTGATGGAGATGGTGATGACGATCCTAATAGAGGTAATCTTAATAACGACCCATACGGTAACAATGGGTTATCTGACAGAGATGGACCTGGTGGCAATGAGTCAACTAATCTAATGAGTCATGGCGATGATGAGTTGGGGACCTTCGATCAGTATGGGTATTTGGAGAATAATGTGGATTGGAGCTTAGGATTTAATTATAACTTATCGGTAGGACAAGGCGAATTTAAGCCTGAGATCAAAGAGTATGGTTATAAGTGGCGTCAAGACTTAAGCTTTAACGGGTCGTTTTCTCCGACTAAGAACTGGAGACTTAACTTCTCAGCGAACTACAATTTTGATGAGAAGAAAATTACCAATATGTCCTGTAATGTGACTAGAGATCTTCACTGCTGGAGTATGACGGCAAGTTTTATCCCATTGGGACCCTACAAGTCGTATCACTTCTCTATAGCTGTTAAGTCTTCGTTATTGCAGGATCTAAGATACCAGCAAAGTAGTCAGCCTAATAGGGGCGGATATACGTGGTATTAAGTATATTGTGGGGAGAAACATGAACATAAGAGATAAATTCACTATATAAAGAAAGGAAGTTATGGATAAGAAGAAGATTCTATTTTTATTTCAGCCAACTGTTGCGTCCGGATTAGAAGAGCTTTATGAGCGTTATGAAGTTTTGACGATTCCTGAAGGTAAGAAATTTTCAGAGGACCTTCTCTCTGAGCTACCTAAAGATGTTGATGTCCTCGCCAGTGAATTTACTATCCCAGTGACATCCAAAGTTATTGATTATTTCCCAAACCTGAAGTTGATTGCTAACTATGCCGTTGGATTCAATAATATTGATGTAGCGTATGCCAACTCTAAGGGTATAACAGTTTCCAATACACCACAGGCTGTGATTCAGCCGACTGCAGAACTGACTGTAGCACTGCTATTGAGCGTAAGCCGTCGTGTAGCAGAGTGGGATCGTTTGATGAGACGTCAACGCTCAAGTGAGAAAGGTAGTCTTGCTGACGGAATGGGCTGGGATCTATATAAAAAGAAGGCCGGTATCATTGGCTATGGAAATATAGGGAAGGCTGTTGGTAAAATGTTACAATCATTTGGGATGCAGGTCTTTTATAATAAGCGAACTAGACTGAGTCCTGAAGAAGAAAAAGAGCTTGGTGTAACTTATTCGAGCCCAGAGGAGATTTTCCGCACTTGTGACGTTGTCTCCCTGCATATGCCCTATACTGCTGAGTCTCATCATATGGTGAATGCAGAAACGTTAGGGATGATGAAGCCGGATGCCATTCTTGTCAATGCCGCTCGTGGAAAAGTGGTGGATGAGGCCGCTTTAGTAGAGGCTCTTAAGAATGGAAAGATAGCAGGAGCTGGCTTAGATGTATTTGAGCATGATGACTGCCCACTAGATGAACTTTACGATTTAGAAAATGTGAGTATGACTCCTCACGTAGGAACACAGACTAGAGAGGCTCGTATTGCTATGGCAGAAGAATTGACCAATAATATTGTGGGATTTTTCGAGAAAGATCGTCCTATCGCGATTGTTTCGATTTGAAATTGATCATTTCTAATTAGTAGCAGAAAGCGTATGAGTGGTAGAATAAATATTGCATTGGATGGTCATTCGTCTTGTGGTAAAAGTACGATTGCTAAAAAGCTGGCTAAAAGTCTTGGCTATACTTATATAGATACTGGTGCGATGTATAGAGGCGTTACACTTTTCTCCCTAAGGAACAATCTTTGGTCAGAAGGGGAACCCATGGAAGAGGAGATTTCTAAGCGTCTTCATGAGGTTAATTTGCGCTTTGAACCACATCCTGAAGGTCAGCATCTTTTGCTAAATGGTGAGGATGTGGAGCAAGAGATTAGAGGCATGGAGGTCTCTAATCACGTGAGCCCTATCGCTACATTGGGTGCTGTTCGTCGTCATCTCGTAGCACAGCAGCAAGCTATGGCTAAGGAGAAAGGCGTTGTGATGGACGGTCGAGATGTTGGTACTGTAGTGATGCCTAATGCTGAACTGAAGATTTTCGTGACAGCACGTCCTGAAGTTCGAGCAAAAAGAAGATATGATGAACTCAGAGCGAAGGGGGATGATGTCAAGTATGAAGAGATCCTTGAAAATGTCACAGAGAGAGATCGTATAGACAGTTCGAGGCAGATTAGTCCATTAAAGCAAGCCCAGGACGCTATCCTCTTGGATAATTCTGACCTCACTTTAGATGAACAACAACGCACAGTAGAGGAGATGGTGCAGAGAGTCCTAGAGGGTCTTAGATGAGAACGCTTGATATCGAAATAGATTCTAAGAGCGGTTTCTGCTTCGGCGTGATTAATGCGATAAAGAAAGCAGAAGAACAGCTGAAAAGTGGAGGGGCCCTCCATTCGCTTGGAGATATAGTACATAATGGAGAGGAAGTAAAGCGTCTTTCAGACTTGGGCCTAAAGTCCATAAGTCATGAGCGTCTGAGTGATGTTAATGGTCCACGCGTTTTATTCAGAGCTCATGGAGAGGCTCCTGAGGTTTATGAAAAAGTACGATCTGAAGGGTTGGAGATCATTGATGCTACCTGTCCGGTCGTACTACGGCTTCAACGAAAGATTAGAAACACCTACGAAAATAGTAGGGATGAGGACGCTCAGATTGTAATCTTTGGTAAGGAAGGGCATGCCGAGGTGATTGGATTAGTGGGGCAGACAAAGGGAGAAGCTATTGTGGTACAGTCAACTGAGCAGGTGATCAATAAGGTAGATCCTAATAAGCCGATCTATCTATTTAGTCAAACGACTATGAGTCGCGAGGAGTATGCTCAATTAATTACTTTTATTGAGAGCTGGATAAGTCCCAACGTAACGTTCGAATACTTCGATACTATATGTCGTCAAGTCTCAAATAGAGTTCCAGATATCACAGCCTTTTCTAAAAGTAAAGATTGGATATACTTTATAGCGGGACGGAATAGTAGCAATGGTAGATGGCTATATGAAACAGCCAAAAAAGCGAATCCACATACGACATTTATAAGTAGTCCTAGTGAGATTGAAGATCCCTTACCCGATTGGGTTCGAACAGTAGGTGTATGTGGTGCTACTTCCACACCCGTATGGCAAATGGAAGCGGTGGTGAAGAGGGTAAAAGAGATTGAAGAAAAAAGGTGTTCCGAGTAGTGAATATATATGAAGAGTATATTAAGTAAAGTAAGTGGACTGTGGGTCGTTTTAATACTGGTCCTAATGGTTAGATGTTCATCACCACTTTCAGAAGAATTTCAGTTGGTGGATCAGCTCTACTTGGCTGTTTTGCCTTTCACAATGGAAGGGAAATATGTAGCCTATGAATTAAGAAGTACTACTCAAGATACTCAGTTTATTGAGAAACTTAAAAAAGTACATGATATTCCAGCTCTTGAACTGTTGAAAGAGAAAGGATATATCCTAATAGAAAATATAGAGCAGTTTGACAATCTCTATAAAAAAGATGAGCAACTGTACTTCATTGTCGTCAAGATTTTTATTAATGAAGATGGCTCTCTCAAATATATCTATGTGAATAACTTTAATGAAAATAATTTTTGAGTGATTTTAGATAATGGGAGATCATAATACTGATAACGATACAGTCCTTTCGAATTATAAGATCCCTTTTATGAATAAGACGCTTTCTGATCTCTTTATAGGGAGCAGAAGTATCTGGGGTGTGATGATTGTCCTTATGCTAGTTAGTACATGGGTGATCTTTTCAGCCAGTTCTACTAAAGCCTTTGAGTCTTTAAATCAAGGCAGTAGCTTCTTCCTTTTTTTTGGAAAGCACTTGTTTTTTATGCTTATTGCACTTTGTTTCTGCGTGGGGGTGTCGCATATTGGAACGAAGTACTTTAAAAGGTATTCAACCGTTATCCTTATCGCTTCAGTCTTTTTATTGATCTTAGTTTTCTTTGTTGGTAATGATATTAATGATGCGAAGCGCTCCCTTTCGATCGGACCAATCTCTTTTCAACCGTCAGAGTTGGCACGCTTGGCTTTGATTAATTATGTGGCAGCACTATTGCACCTTCCCAAAGGAGAGCACGCATCTATAAAGACCTTCAAGAAAATCGCCTATGCGACCGTCTTAGTTTGTGGTATTATCTTTATCGATAATATATCTACAGCCGTTATTCTCGCCTCTGTTATTTACTTCATGGCTTTGATCGGTCGAGCTAACAAAAAGATGATGTTTCGAACCACGCTCGTAGCTGTTGCTGGTTTTATATTTGTGGCTGGTGTAATCATAATGATGCCCGATCCTAAGGACATAGAGTCAGGTGCGGCAGAGAGGACATTTGTAGGAAAAGCACTCTCTAAGGTTGGGCGTTCAAGTACCGGTGTTATGCGTATCAAACGATTTGTAACACAGGTCAATGCTCCAATTAATGAGACAACGTACTCTGACTCCTCTAATAAAGATCTTCAGGTCGTCTCGTCTCAGAAAGCGATTGCTAATGGTGGCCTAATGGGCGTAGGGTTTGGTAAAAGTGAGCTTCGCAACTTTTTGCCCGAAGCTTATTCCGATTTTGCATTTAGTATTATTTTGGAGGAGCGAGGTCTCTTAGGTGCCATTATTGTCATCGGTGCATACCTTGCACTTTTTTTCTTCGTGGGGGGCATTGCCAGAGAGTCTCGAGGAACGTATCGGTCACTATTAACGATGGGGATAGGCTTGATTATAACATTGCAAGCGATAATACATATCCTGATCTGCGTTAATCTATTCCCTATCACAGGACAAAACTTACCCTTCGTTAGTAAGGGGGGATCGAGCTATGTGATCACAGCGATTTATTTTGGCATCTTATTGAGTGCAAGTAATGAGGGGAAGATCATTAGACAGAGGGAAGTGGCAGATGCATCAGGGATAGAAGGGATGCCCGTAGTGGAAGCTAATAAAGTCCCAGATTTGACAGATGATTTTCAGAGTGGATATGAGGAGATGAAGGATGAGTATGAAGGAGATTGAATTAAAACAGGTAATGATAAGTGGTGGCGGTACTGGAGGACATATTTTTCCAGCGTTATCAATAGCTAATGAGATTCATAGGCGGTACCCCAAGTGTAGGATTCTATTCGTGGGAGCTCATGGCCGTATGGAGGCGGAGCGTATTCCGGAAGCGGGTTACGAAATAATGCTATTGCCTGTAGAAGGACTTAGTCGTGGAAAGAATCCATTCAAACATATTCGTACACTGTGGAAGCTCCTGAAAAGTACTCGGCAAGTACGAAAGCAAATAAAGGTGATGAAGCCACAAATAGCTATAGGCGTGGGGGGGTATGCTAGTGCTCCTACACTTATAGAAGCAGCTAAACAAGGTATCCCAACATTGGTACAGGAACAGAACTCATATGCAGGAAAGGCTAATAAATTAGTTGGTAAAAAGGCGGAAGCAATCTGTGTCGCCTATAAAGGGATGGAGCGGTTTTTCACTAATAAAAAAATAATTCTCACTGGAAATCCAGTGAGAAGTGGGCTCTTGGACACTTCTAGGAAGCTACCTATGGCTTATGAATATTTTGGATTTGATCCCAAGAAGAGAACTATCTTAATCATAGGAGGCAGTTTGGGTGCAAGGACCATAAATAATAGTGTTATTAACGCTCTTAATAGAGTCGTTGCGATGGAGAATGAGGTCCAAATGATCTGGCAATGTGGCAAGTTTTATATCGATGATGCTCAGCGGATTCTTTCCGAGAAGGGTCTGGATGGTCGTAATATTCTTCTCACAGACTTTATTAGCCATATGGAGTATGCATACTCTATTGCCGATTTGGTTATTTCAAGAGCAGGTGCTAGTTCTATCTCTGAACTCTGTTTGCTAGCTATGCCCTCTATCTTAGTTCCGAGCCCTAATGTTGCGGAGGATCACCAGACTAGAAATGCTGAAGCGTTGGTTCGTGAGAATGCTGCTGTAATGGTTGCTGATAAAGACGCAGATAGACTGTTGATGGAAACAGCCCTTCAGCTTATTAATGATGATATTACATTAAAAGAGCTATCAGAGAATGTATCAAAACTAGCATTACCCGATTCTGCAAAAAAGATTGTGGATGAGGTTGAACGCATTGTTTTAGAGAAAAGCTTAGAGAAATAAACGAAGATATGAAGGAGCCCATCTTTTTTATTGGTATTGGTGGTATTGGAATGAGTGCCATCGCACGATATTATCTATACTACGGCTACCCTGTAGCAGGATACGATCGTATTCGCTCTAAAGTGTCTATGGCTTTGGAGGAGGCGGGAGCTCATATTATCTATGAAGACGATCCTAACCAGATTCCACAAGCGTTCCAAGCCCCCAACAAGGTCAGAGTCGTTTATACCCCAGCTATCCACATGGATAATAAGATACGTCAGTATTATGATAGCCATGGCTATGAGCAACTCAAGCGCTCGGTTGTTCTTGGTGAAATCACACGTCAGCACCAAGCTCTTTGTGTGGCGGGGGCACATGGTAAAACGACCACAAGTACTCTCCTAGCTCATCTTTTAGACGAATCGCACATCGGTACGAATGCTTTCCTTGGTGGGGTATCTCAAAAAAATGGATCTAACTTGTATCTCAATGAGCTTAGTCCTTATGTAGTGGTAGAGGCTGATGAGTATGACCGCTCCTTTCATCAACTAACCCCCTCTCATGCTATCATTACATCTACGGAAGCCGATCATCTTGATATATATGGTACAGCTGAGGCATACAAAGAAGCATTTCAGATATTTGCTGAGTCTATTAAGTCAAATGGCTACTTATTAGTGCATGAATCAGTCCATCTTTTACCACTCAGAGAGGATATTCAATGCTTCTCCTATGGTAGCAGTAGATCATGTGACTACTATTATTCCAATCTGACTTATGATGAAGGAGAACTCTTTTTTGACTGGCATTTCCCAGGAGGAGTATTGAAAACCCTAAAGATCGGCACTCCAATAGAGATTAATGTGCTCAATGCTACAGCGGCTCTTGCTTTAGCAAAGCTGCTGGGTGCTACAGAAGCAGAGTTACGTCACGCATTGTCAAGCTTTAGAGGCTCTAGACGACGCTTCGAAATATGGCTGAATGAACCTAATCATCCCATTATGATTGATGATTATGCACATCATCCTGATGAGATACGAGCATCTTTAGGCTCTATTCGCAAGCTCTACCCAAATAAGAAAGTTACTGTCGTTTTCCAGCCCCACCTCTTCAGTCGTACGGCAGACTTTATGTCACAGTTTGCGGAAGCTCTGTCCCTCGTTGATGATGTGATCTTGATCCCTATATACCCAGCTCGCGAAGAGCCTATTCCAGGCATTACATCCGATGCCTTATCTCAATTGGTGACGGCTAAGAGTGTTATCTCTGTTTCGAAGGAAGGCTTGATTGATGAGTTAAGGAAGCACAGTTCAGAAGTAGTTGTTATGATGGGTGCTGGAGATATCGAGTATGAATTGCCAAAAGTAAAGGACTATCTACGTACGATTCAATTGTATGATGATGTATGAAGAAAACTATCATTATAATACTTAAGTGGATTTTAGCTCTGGTTTTGCTAGGGGGCTTAGGTGCTTCCTATTTTCTAATGAAAGGGCAGGCTCGGTACTCTGTAGTTCCAAAGCTAACACATATCGATGTGCATCACCCAAGTAAGTCCGAAGAGCTTTTGCCTAAGGAGGTCATCATCAAGCATCTTCCATTTAACATTGAAGATGAAAAGCTTCAAGCGATTAATACAGAGGATGTCGAGACGGCCTTAAAGAGTAATATACCATTTATTAAAAGTGTTAATGCTTATATTTCCCCTGAAGAACATCAATTGAATATTGATATTACAGGACGAAAACCAATTTTACGATTTTTCAATTCTGATAAATCCTACTTTCTTGATGAAGATGGAGATTATTTATCTACAAATGGTGGGGTGGCTGTCTATTTACCAATAGTCAAGCTTTCAAAGGACGATGAGGAGATGCGTAAGGAGGTCTTATTACCTTTAGCACAATATCTACAGGAGCATGATGAATGGTATTCCTTTTTCGGTCTGATAGAGGTCTTCTCTCCAAGCAAGATACACTTTTATCCCAGGGTGGGGGATTACGTTTTTGAGACTATAGGAGTTCAAAATCTAGATGAAGACTTGGACAAGATCAAAATATTCTACAAAGAGATTGTACCACAAGTAGGTGCGAATAAATATGGTCTTATTAAATTATCATTTGATAATCAGATCGTTTGTAAAGCACGCTAATAGGTCTCCTCTTCTCAGAATTTCTTCGGACTTCATCGTAACAGTCATAGATGTCTAAAATGACTATCTCTTAATTTTGAGATTGATCCTATAAGTATAAAAAATCAATAGGAGAGGTGAAAATCTTTGTTATAAAGCACACATTATTAATGAGATAGTATTATAAAAATTGCTATCTTTGCGGTTGAGTAGTGGGATGGTGAGTAAAAAAGCCATTCTCGTTAGGCAAGCTACTCTATTCAAAACTACCATCAAAAATAATTATTGCTTATTATGAAAAATATCCTAATCATTGGTTCTACTGGACAGATTGGTTCAGAGTTGACTATGTATCTTCGCGAGCGCTACGATGGAAATGTCGTTGCTGGCTATATTCCTGCACAAGCACCAAAGGGCGAGCTTTTGGAAAGCGGTCCTGCAGAGATTGTAGATATCACCAATGCACAGCAAATTGCGGACGTGGTATCAAAATATAATATTGATACTATTTATAATCTTGCAGCTCTTCTTAGTGCAGTAGCGGAAGCTAAGCCACAGCTGGCATGGCAAATTGGGTTGGGCGGACTTTTTAATACCCTAGAAGTTGCCCGCGAAAAGAATTGTGCCGTATTTACTCCAAGTTCGATTGGTGCGTTCGGAAAAGATACTCCAAAGGATAAGACCCCACAAGATACTATTCAGAGACCTAGCACTATGTATGGTGTTACTAAGGTATCAGGAGAGTTGCTTAGTGACTATTACTTCAAACGCTTTGGGGTGGATACCCGCTCAGTACGTTTCCCAGGTTTGATTTCAAACGTAGCACTTCCTGGGGGAGGAACAACAGACTATGCTGTAGATATTTATTACAAAGCGGTCCAAGAGGGAAAGTTTGTATGTCCTATCAAAGAGGGGACTTATATGGATATGATGTATATGCCTGATGCTCTTAAAGCAATGGTACAATTGATGGAGGCTGATCCTACTAGATTGAAGCATCGTAACTCCTTTAATATTGCTAGTATGAGCTTCGAGCCTAATGATATCTATCAAGCGATTAAGAAGGAAATGCCAGACTTCACAATGACTTATGATGTGGATCCTTTACGTCAGAGTATTGCTGATTCATGGCCAAATTCATTAGATGATAGTTGTGCTAGAGCAGAGTGGGACTGGAATCCTAAGTATGATCTAGAAAGTATGACTAAGGATATGCTTAAGGTGCTATCCGAAAGATACAAGAAGTAAAGAGTACTAGACGGTGATGACTATTAAAGATATACAAGACGAGATTATCGATGATTTTTCACTTTTAGACGATTGGATGGATCGCTATCAACTCATCATTGATATGGGTGGACAGCTCGAGCCTCTTCCAGAGGCTGATAAAGTCCCCAATAACGTGATAGAAGGCTGTCAAAGTCGAGTTTGGATCACGGGTGAAATGGATGATGAGGGACGACTTCAATTGAGAGCTGACAGCGATGCTGTTATTGTAAAGGGCATCATAGCGATGTTGTTAAGAGTACTTAGTGGTCAGAAACCTGAAGATATATTGAACGCTGATCTCTACTTCATAGATGAAGTGGGCTTGAAGGAGCATCTTTCTCCTACAAGATCTAATGGATTGTTGAGTATGGTACGTCATATTAAGTTGCTTGCCGCATCTCAACTACAGTAGTGTGATTGGCTATATATCTTAAGATATAAGATGGTGGGGAATACTTTCATGAGAAAGTATTCCCCACTATTATTTGATAACCAAGGAAAATCTATGGTTTTACCCTTTGCCGAACACATCCCTATCGCATTCTGGCGTAAACACTTTTTGGGACACTACCCACAAGCAGTAGATATACTACACCTGCGAGGATGTCATAACTTCGGATGGCGACGGAAGTAATCTTCCCACTCCTTGGTTTTCAAACTCAAGAAGTTCAATTCATATATTTGGATAGTAAAATAACCAGGGGAACTACTTTCCATATATACATTGCCATCTCTTATCTTAATGGGCTTGCGTATTAAGCCTGCCGGGACTCGGCAGCGATCCCAATAATATGAACATACTTTTTCCTGCTCGGAGATATCTCGGTCATTGCTATCTGCGATATAGATGGCTGAGACATTTCCATCGCTATCAAAGTCAGCACCCCAAATCGATATAGCGTGATTCAGACGAGGCAACTTGATACCACAGGTGATTGCCTCCTTTGATTGGAGTGCTTTCTTTATCTCTTGTGTCATATTATCAGCATATACGGATACAATCCTAGCCACGATTTCATCTTTCCCTAGGACATCTTCGAAAAATGCAGCTCCGTCTTTGGTCTCTAAGCCATATCGACCAGTAAAGAACCAACTCAACGTAGCACCCAAATCATTACCAGTATTCTCGAAATGTTTTTTGAAAAATGAAAAGACCTCACTATCAGACAAGCTATAATGACTAGGACCAGTATAAGTACCATAGCGCTTGATATAATCTTTATTTTGTTCTAGCCACCAATGGATAGAATTGGAATTGGCAGCTGCCCAGCACATCTCAGAGTCTGATTCCTTGCCTCCCTCATTACGGGAAGAATATTTTTTGTTACAGTCATACCAGCCATATTCTGCTTTCCATTATAACCGTCGAAACGAAACGGCTCTCGAAGACAAAACGAAATGGCTTTTTTCTTTATTGATTGGATGGGTGGTAGGAAAAACGAAACGGCTCATTTGATTGTGACGCACACGTACATTTATAATATTATTCGCTCTCTGGTGGTGGTCGAGTGGAGAACGAACTAAGAAGCCCGGGCTACCGAAATAGCCCGGGCTTCCACATTTGTCACTTAATAGCGACTACTTCGACTCCTTTCCAGTCCATACATTGCCAGCCATCCCTGCGAAGAAGTCGGCAACAGCGACAATAAGTAGCACCTCGATTGCGTTCTTCATCGGGGTCAAGAACGCAAGCAGGAAGACGATAACCGTCTGAATCGTAACTTTAATTTTATCAAGCCAGTATTCCATTACTTTTATTCATTTTAATTTTGGTAAGTTTGTATGTAGTAAGTATTTAATTTAAGATGGTTGTAAAGTATGAGACGATTTTTGTACCTGCTCATTGGAGCAATGATGGTTATCGGGCTTGCGTCCTGCAAGGAGAAGCCAAAGGTTTTGAAGCAAGGAGCGATGCTCTACGTGAACGTTAAAAATCCAGCTAATATGAAAGCAATTATAGCAGATGTTACCCCAATTGAGGGCGATGAGTTTACCCGCCTTACACCTCGACAGCTCGTTGAGAAGGCAATAGTGTTTTGCTACCTTCATCGAAACGATGATGGCGAGATTGCCGAGTCGAATGTATCTATCGAAGATGTGCAAAAGGATATAGAGGGAGAGCGAATCAAGATGTGGGGCGAGCAAGTAATCAATAAGGACGGAACACTCAACGAATATTTTATAGGACTTCGAGATGTACGCGTTGGCATACCTATCGATGAGGGCGATATAGGAGGATATATCCCCAACTCCGTTATGGAGGAAGCTGAGCGTGAGATAAAGAAAGCATACAACGAGGGTAGATACGATGATGTATACCGTCTCTTCCATGAAGCCTATACCGCAATTCCTTGCACTAAAGCAGAGTGGCTCGCACTTAAAGAGAAAGGGTTGCAATAATATCATAATCATATAACTTTCATAAGGGCTAGCTATTTTGCTAGCCCTTTTTGTTGTCTTAATCTGCTTGAAACGCTACATAGCTAAAGCCATTTTGAGCAGGGTTGTCTCCGTTTGTTAAAAGCTTCATCGTAAACGAGTATGCCTTAACCCCGTACACTCTCACGGATAAGTTCCAATTCTGATTATTCCCTTTCGTTCCAGAGGGCGTCACAAGTGGTACATAGTTGCTATGAGGGATAGAGTGGTAGACCGTGAACACACCTGTATTATGGTTGTACGATGCAGATGCCGAATCACGTTTTTGTTTTTTGCAATACCTCCCGAACTGTCTAATCTTACCCCCGCTAAAGTTGAAGCTCGCTCCAGCGAGGACGGCACCGCTGCCTCTCCACTCGTCAGCTTCTATTGCATTTGCTTTTATAACACCTTGCACGAGGACATCCCCCACTATTTTCACCACCCAGTTGCTTAAGTAGTTGAATAGTATCTGCCTTTGTCGTCCAAAGAAAAACGCTACACGGTCTTTCGCTAGTGCCACAAAGGGTTTTGAGAGGTCGTAAGGGACGAACTCTTTACCCGCATTTGTATATGCTCGATAAGAACTTCCTCCGTCGCTTGCAGAGCCATTCACCACAAGATAAACCCTCCATTTGTACCCTTTTACCATTACATTTGCTGGAATGCGCATATATACTTTCTTCGTCTGGGTCTGCACATCTTGGATATCCTCGAGGGGTAAGATTTCCGTGTATGAGACAGAGCATCCCTTGGCGTGTGCACTTGCTGTCACTTTCGTGCTTGTGTCGCTCCAGACGACGACTCCAGATTTATTGTACACTTTGACTTCCACATGAGCAGTGCTATTCGCCCAGGCAGGCAGATAGTTAATTATTCTGTCTCCTCGGTCACTTCCTAGCTCATAAGCAGAACGGGCTGACATAATCGATAGTCCTCCGGAGTTAAGATCTTCCCGAGTTGCGACTGCCTCAGCTGTCGCTGTCAATTCAATCTCATGCCTTATCTCTCTGTTGCTTTCGATACTCTCATCTTCTTTCACAATAAGGAACTCGCCACTCTTGTTTTCAGCTCGTACAGACGGCATCGGGAACTCTTTAATCACTGTACTCTGATCGTTCATGTAGCTTTCGCTGGGGGCAGTTCCACCAAACTTCAGATACTCGTGATTTTCACCCGATGACTGGTCGACAAACTTCACCACATCCTCTTTGTCAGCGTTCAGGTACATGTCTCCGAATCGAGCTGAGCCGTCGTGGTTGATTACCACGCGGGAGGTGTGGTTCTCTTGCTTATAGTTCTTAATCCCAGCTTCGAACGCTACACCGCCGCCATGGGAGTAGCCAGAGATGGCGGTAGTGATCTCGTCATCTTTGTTGCTCATGAGGATGGATTTCGTGAGCAGAAGACCGCCAGCTATGGTGGTCTCGCCGTGCTGGAGGGCGTCGGTGAGGTAGCGGATGTCATCGAACTTGCTCGCATCAAGTTTGCCCTCCTTCAGTTGCTTAGTGATGGTCTCGATCGATGAGATGAGGGTGTTGGCATTGGAAAGTCCAGCGTTGATCTCTTGTACCTCCGCTTTGAGATTGCTCCATTCGCCCCACGCACTATCATCAGCACCACCGACACGATACAACTCCTGACCGCTGTTAAGAGTCGCTTTCTGCGTCACTCGACCGCCACTTTTATCACCCCAATTGACTGTCGTCTCAAGCGTGCAATACGAGCCATCCCTCCAGACCTTCGGAATTTCAATAACACCTTGAAACTTAAACTCCTTGACGGTTGTGAGTCGGTAATTCTCACGATACCAGTTTGGCAGTTGGTTATCATTTCTAGTGTCCTTGACGTCTAGACCGTCGCCTTTCGGACCAGTCGGACCTCGGTCCCCTTTTTTACCCTTAATGAGCGTCCACTTGTAATCTGATGGAGTAGTGCTGTCCGCCTTCACAAAGTCGGTGTAAGTGCCGATATAGGTCTTGCCTGCTGACACAGTTGTACTAAAACCCTTCTTTCCGTCTGCTGATGTGGCGTAGGCGATATGCAGGTAAGGGGTGCGACCATCTGCACCCGCCTTGCCTGGGGTACCGTTGCGCCCATCTGCACCCTTAATCAGTGACCACTTATACTTCTTGTGGTCGCTGCTATCCTCTTGCACAAAGTCCACATACATACCAATATAAGCCTTTCCAGTAGGAGACTGAGAGAAGCCACCACCCGATGCGTTATTGGCATAAGCGATGTGGGTATATTGAGTTTTCCCATCCTTACCGTCACGACCAGGGAGTCCGTCCTTGCCGTCTTTCCCTTGTAATCCTTGTAAGCCGTCTTTTCCATCCTTACCGTCACGACCATCGCGGCCTTTAATGAGCGTCCATTTGTATTGAGTTGGATCGGTGCTGTCTGCCTGGTTATAGTCGGTGTACTGCCCGATATATGACTTACCTTGGCTATCGCTCACGCTAAACCCTTGCCGACCATCCGAACTATTAGCATAAGCGATGTGCAGGTAAGGGGTTCGGCCGTCTTTTCCTGCCTTACCAGCGATGCCGTCACGCCCATCTGCCCCCTTGATGAGCGACCACTTATACTTCTTTGGGTCACTCGAGTCTGTGGCGACGAAGTCCACATACATACCAATATAAGCCTTTCCAGTAGGAGACTGAGAGAAGCCACCACCCGATGCGTTATTGGCATAAGCGATGTGGGTATATTGAGTTTTCCCATCCTTACCGTCACGACCAGGGAGTCCGTCCTTGCCGTCTTTCCCTTGTAATCCTTGTAAGCCGTCTTTTCCATCCTTACCGTCTGCACCTTGCGCTGGTTCTCCCGTGTCCACATATTGCGTGCCATCCCAGCGCCACCAGGTGCCATTCTTGATGATAGGGTGATGCGTGTCCACCTCATCGATGTAGTCGATGAGGTTCGTCTCCTCTTGAGTATCGGGGCGACGGAAGTGGATCGCATCGGAGTAGATCTCGCCTGTCTCGAGGTTGATGGTCATAGCACCGTTTGTGCTCGAGATGGTATTTAGGACCATTTGACCTGGAGTGAAAAGGCTGTAACCGTATAGCTTATTGTACGCTCTATCGCCATCCACAATGCTGGATAAAGTTCCAATAAGGAGATGATAGCTCTGTGGATTACTCTCCATTTCTATAGGTTTTTCCGACAGCAGATAATTGCCTATCTCACCATCTCTATCTACCTTAGCATATATGTAGTAGCTGGCGAAATCATCAGTAAGTGCTGGTGAGATGTACTCAGGGATTGACCAGTAGCGGTAATCGGTAGCTGGTCGATTAGCAGTCATATCGGTAATGCCGATGGTCTGATGTCTAATGATGCCCTTACTGATGATTACTCGCTTGGTGCTGGGGTCATAATTCACAGAAAAAGGGGCAGCCTCAAGCGAATTAATCGCTTGGACAAATCCAAACTGTGTCGCCTGGCTACCTATAAGAATTGCCATGGTCTCCACGACGCTCGGTTTTATCCTCGCCGTAAAGCCCTCCAGCCCTTCAATAGCCTTTTCGACCATCCCGATGAACTCCAGCGCCTGCTGGTAGTCCTGTCGCTGCGAGCGTTGCTGTGCCCTCCGCTCTCGCTCGGCTATCACCTTGTCTGCTTCGAGCTTGGAGAGGGCGTTACTCACACTGAGTGCAGCTGGTGCATTGGAGAGGGTGAGCTGTGGAGCGTAGGGCTTGTCGAGGAGTGTGCGGACACCCGTCACTCGGATGACAGATCCCTCGGGGTGATACTGCGGGTCGCTAAAAAGTAAATGCCCACCTGGCTGCATATACCCACCGATGCGTAGCCACTCCTTCTTCGCCCAGATGGGATCTACCTCCCCAGAAAAGATATAGGGAGGATTAATGACCGTATCGAAGTATCGTACTGCCTCCTCGAAGAGCCTTTGAGAAGCGTTCGAGAGGTATTCGGCAGGGAGGGTGATATTGAAGATGGCGTACTTATCACCTTCCTTGGGGACAAAGTTGCCCCCAGGCATCATAAATCCATCCTGCTCCTCGCTCACGAGCTTAAACTTTCGCTCGGAGTGGATATAGCCACTGAGTTTGCCTTTCGTTTGCACAAGAGCAAACTCCCGCCCTGTGAGTGCTCCCGTCTGAAAGACCACCACCGCTTTTTCGCCTTTGATACGGTAGTCGTTAAAATTCAAGCTCTCAGGGATAGAGGTGTCGGTAAAATCGTATCCATCTGCCTCCTCAATGACCTCAGACACTGTACCCTCCCGCATCGGATATACGGCGGATCCATCGTAGCTATCCTCCGCAGTGCCGATTGCCTGATCACAGGTGATGTACATGCCATGCGCATCCGTATGATATGTACGACCATTGTACTGTAGCGTTGCAGATTTAGGTAGGAGGAGTGTTTGAGCTCCGTAGGTTGAGTAGTCGATATTACGTGTGCCACCCTCGACATAGAGTTTGCCGATCGCCGACTTTTTACCGTCATTGTGTCGCCCAGTGCCAGGGCGGAACCCCTTACCATTGCCATAGCTCATCGGTAGAGGGTTATCCTCCATGATGCTTACCTTGCCGAGCGATACCGTCTTATTGTCGACGCTAAACTCAGTATTAAACACCTCCGCCACTCTAGAGATGGCCCCGAGGCAGTACTCATGACTAAAGGCGAGTGTCTGTTCGGTCGCCTCGATCACATTGCCAACACTCCACCCACCGCCGTAGTGCTCATTGAGCGAGTCCACGATACAGCGGACGAAGTCAATCGGTTTAGCTGTGATGGCAAACTTCACTCGGTAAGGTATGCCACCCGAGATATCCTTGATGAGACAGGAGGAGAGGAGCTCCTCCTCACCGTGAAAAAGCAGGGTGTAATCAAACTCCTTGCTGTGTTGCTTTTTGATGCTCGCTGGGTAGAGCAATGTATAGCGACGTGCCTCATACTCCACATAAGAGTTAAGAGGGATATCAATAGGTTTATCAGATTTAACCACCAACTGGAGGGTGCTGCCACCCATGATCGAGCGATCGCAGTAGCTCCCCTCGAGGTTGGCCACATCAATAATCTTAGTTCCTTGTGCGTTGTATATAGTTATCATATCAATTGTAGATTAAGCGTAAATGAGATAACTGGTTGCTGGCTCACCTGCTTAGGTGTCGAGCATGAGAGGTAGCGAGCCTTAAGAGTTGTGCCCATGTCCGTAGATAGAGATAACTCCCCTTGCAGAGCATCCCAGAGAGCTGCACGATTAGCCCACAGCACCGACCAAGATGATGCGAACATCGTACACATTAGTTGTGCCTCTCTCATATCTCGCACGAGCGTCAATGCCTTAAAATCATCAGGTGTATAGAGCGCATGTGTCTCGTTGATGACCATTCCAAATTGAGATAGTGAGACACCTCCAATTTTGTATCTTGATCTAAAAACTACAGGCTCCACATCTGACGTTATCTGAGTCTTAGGCAAGTCGTCCAGCTCATAGCGATAGGCTATTTCCATGATATGATCACCCTTGGCCAGCACCTTGCAGTTGTCCGCATTAGCCTTGCGGAGGGTAAAGGTACGCCCCCAGCCGTGGGGCGTTAGCTTAATGCTCTCTGCCTTGTGGTATTGCTCGAGAGCCGACCGAGCGGCGAGCGAAGTAACCACGTAACGCACCACCACCTCGGGGTGCTGGAGCTGGACGGTGGTAAAGTCCACCTGTAAGCCCTCCACCTCCTGCCAGTCATTGACCTCCGCATCGGAGAGATTAGGGAGCGTAAAGAGTTCCTCCGCGCCATGACGTGCGAGGTAGATGCCTTGTGCATTAATGTCTATATTGTTGATCAGTGTCGCCATCACATTATTTCTTTAGGTAAATACCGTCTTGTGCCACTCTATACATGTCAGTAGCGATGTTATCAAGCTTGCGGAGATAGTCGCTATTCGCTGCGATGCGGTCAATCTGTCGGATCATGGTAGCAAAGTACACCCTTGCATCACGCTGGTAATCGTCCGTCTGCTTGGCGTAAGTTACGAGGGTCGATAGTCGGTCCACCTGCACCGTCATCAGTCCCTCGAGTCGCTCTGCAGAGTCTTGCGTCATCCTACCAATACCTCGAGCCTCCGCCTTGCGCCCTGCATCCATATCAGGGAGCTGCAGACCTTGTTTCTCCAGCTCAGACCGAAAAGCATCCATGGCATCTTTATAGCCATCGATATTGCCCCGAGCCGAATCGACCAGCCAACGGATATCGTCTCTGATGTCACCGTCTCCTCCTGCCCCAAAGCTATCCTCCATCCGCTTCTGGAGCTCATCGAAAGACTCTTGGAAAAACTGAGCGAAAATCATCTGCTCGCCGATGTCGTAGATGACCTTAGAGGCGTACGACTTGAAGTCATCAAAGGCAGCATAGATATCGCCATCGGCTATTCCCTTCTTCAGCGCTTCGGAGAGCTGGCTACCAATGTCACCAGAGAGCGAGCGGAAGTTATCCCGCATCTGTTGCTCCGCCTCCTGCGCTTTCTTTTGAATCGCATCCCAATTGTCCACCAACTTTTTGGTGGCGTCATCCAGCTTAGCATAGTCCTGTAGGATTTCGGGGTTGAGTGCAAAAGTATCCTTGTCATATATCTCCTTATACTTTTTGCCGAGAGATTCGAAAACTGGCACCAGTTTTTTCTTAGATCCACCGAAGATACCACCAATGAGGGCACCGATACCAGCACCGATGGCTGTACCTATGGGTCCAAATATAGACCCCACCACACCGCCAGCGGCTGCACCACCAGCTGCCCCTTTGGCCACATTACTGCCTGATACTACCTTTTTGCTACCCACCTGCACTTGGCCATTGGCAAGGGTACGGGAGAGTGCCTGCAGCTCATACATCGTCTTAGCGTACTGTTTAGCCCCAGCGATGGCTCGTGCGTAGGGGTTTTCGACGCCGAAGATATTACCCTCTTTATAGCCTGCTGCCTCGATGCGTTGCATCCGAGCTACCTGCAGTGCAGACTCGTTTGCCTCCTGCCACGCCTTCATGAACTCTCGATTTTCCTTAGCCTGCTGTATGGCGACATCTGCCACCTGCATGATGCCCGAAATGGCAGCGCTCACTTTATCTATAGACAGTTTGGACTTTATCCCAGAAACAGCAATACCAACCGACTCGGCGAGCGAGCTAAAGGTTTCGCCGATTTCTCCGCCCAACTTAGACAGCGAGCCGAAAATGCTCTGCAGGCCTCGACCCATCTCCTCCAGTTTGCGGACGGGTATATCCTCGAGGGCATCGGTGAGGTCTTTGATACGCTCGGTGACCTCCTCTATCTCCTTGCCCACATCAGCACCATTCGCCTGCATCTCCTGTAGCTTAGCTTGTCTTTTTTGGGCAAATGCCAGCTCCGTTTCGAGGAGTTCCTCCTCACGCTCCGTCTCAAGGTTATACCGCTTGTTGGAGATCTGTATGCGGCGGAGAGCTATCATCTCCTCGAAGTCGATGCGGTCCAGCTCGCCCTCCTTTCGGATGCGAGAGAGCTCCGCTTGCTCTTCGGTAGCTATTCGGACGAGGATGTCGGCAAGCTCCTCCTTATCCCTCACGTGTGCTTCCGCCTCCTTCCGCCACTCATCATACTCACGCTTAGTTTGGGCAATGCGTTGTTCCTGTCGGGTAGCCACCTTGGCATCAAGGGTTGCCTCCACCTCTTGGATGATGCGGTCAGATGCCGCATTTGCTTCGGCTACCTTGCGGAGGTACTCAGCATCGCCATTGTCGCTGACGAGCTTAAGTTTTGCTTGCTGGGCGGTAGTATCAATTCCCGCCTTGGCGATTTCCTCGAGCTCACGCTGACGCTCCTTGAGGAGTGCCTTACGCTTCTCATTTTCTATCTCCAGCTCTCGGAGCTTCTTCTCGCGCCCCTCCTTAAGTGCTGCCAACTCAATAGCCAGCAGTTCCTCCTCATTAGCCTTGGCGATTTGAGCAAGACGATCCGACATTTTTTTGTACGCATTTTCTGTACTCTTACTACTCTTACTGATAGTATCGATGGGGACCACTCCGATGTTATCCCAGATCTCTTTGTATTCTTTTTCAAAGTTCAAAGAGTTCTGTATTAGAAGGTCTCCTGCCTCTCTATCCTTACGAGCGTCATCAGCTATATCACGACTTCTTAGTTTAGCGATATAACCTCCATCCGTGTCTCCCCACCCAAGGCCCAGAGTAAACTGCCTTACATTTTCTTCAAATGCAAACCAGCTATCCATACCAGTAGGATTGGCAGCTCTTTGCTCTGCCTGCATCATCTTTTGAATGCTCTCTTTGTATTTTTCGCTGGCTAGCTCCATGGATGCGGCAGCCTTAGCCCTAATCATGACGCTTTTGACAAAGGCGTCGGTGTTATCAACCAGTAGATTTTCGGCAGATCGTACATCATCTACCTTTACACCCATCTGCTTAAAAGCTTCGGCATTCTTCTGGACAAACTCTTTTTGCTTTTTCAGGTTACCATTGAGTGCTACAAACTCTTGTTGTAGTCGCTTGTAGGTAGCAATGACATCACCAACTTTATTCGATACAGAGGAGGCAAAGCGCTCCTGCTCCTCACGTATCGCCTTTTGCTTGCTCTGCCACTTGTCATAAGCTGAGATTAAAAAGCCGATAGCGACGGACAAACCGAGGGTAATTGTCGCGGTGAGTGCTTTGGCTGCTGCCGCAGACATACCCAATGATGCGGCTAATTTAGTGTTTGCGGTGGACCAAAAGCGTTTGACCTTGGTTACCGTCTGTATGCGAAACGTAGAGGTCTCGAGCAATACATTTTGCACCTGCTGCAAACCAATAGTAATCGCCATCAGTGATTGCAGCTTGGTTTGGATGGCGGCTTGGTCCTCTTGGCTACCCCCTAAGAGCGTCCACGCACCAGTGGCAGCTGATGCCGCACCAGAAAAAGCACTCACAGCATCGGCAAGACCTTGCCAGCTTCTATTACCCTTTGCGAGCTCTTGCCCCGTACGATTGACCATCGCTTGCGCTTCGGCTAATTCTTGGAGGTCTCGCTCCAGCTTGCGGTAGGTCTCACTATTCTGTTTGCCAGCAGCCGAGAGTGTTGCCATCTCCGCTTTGGTCTTTCTTATTTGCGTAGCAATTAAACCGTATCCGTTTATGAGTTTCTCCAGTTCTTTGCTTTCAGCTGCCAACGCCTTTTCCTGTAGTTCAATTTCTTTATTTACAGATGCTAGCTCCTGCTTATAGAATTTCCCATCTTTGGTGAGACCCCAGTCTTTATTCTTCGAGGAGAGTGCTTGTATCTGATCATTGATTTCAATGATGGCATTCTTCAGCTCATTGATTAGCTTTTTTCTGAAGTCCATTGTTGCTTTTAGCTTTGCCTGAGCATCCAAAGCACCTTGCGCCATCTCCTGTATGGCCGAGGTCGCTTTACCTGCTTCCTCCTCTACGTTACTATTGAGCCGTATGTCAATGCTTACCTCATCCATGCTTTAACTTTCTTCTTTGATGCCTAATAAACTTCTTAACTCTTTCGCCCCCTCTATCACTGGTGTTTCCTCCTTATCTTCCTCGCTACTCTTGTAGTCGATATATGGTTGGTCAATGTCCTCGAGGAGCAAAAGTGCAAGTGGCTGAGCCATCAGATCCTCATGTGTTAGTCCTCTATCTCGTTTCCACTTGCCGATGACTCCGAAGACGCTATCGAGTCCTTTGACTCTTGACTCGTCTTGCTTTGTGGCCTCACCCGAAGCATCCTTATCAATGCCCACACCGAGAGAGTAGCTTTCCGAAAATTTTCACCCCTGCACATCGTCATCGTAAGATTATAGAGGTGCAACAGATCTTTAAGAAGTACTTGGTCAAGTTTATCCACTAATCTTGCCAATTCTCTTTCTCTCGGCTGAGCTTTGCCAAGAATCGCTATGGCTACAATACGTTTAACTCCGAGAAGTTGTTTTGGCGTAATTACATTTACGTATAGTTGGCTTATCTCCTCTTCTGCCAAGTCATTAATCACCGCCTCATGTAAAATCATAAGAGCGGTACCCACACTGGGGGGCTTAATCTTTACCGTGTCTCTCCCTATCACTCTTTTCCAAAACGGGGCGGGCAGCCGAAACCGCACGCCCCGCTGGAGGATCAGGTCGAGAGCACTCATTGTGCTATCGTCCATAGGTTATACCGTTGATGGGTCCTTATCGTAGATACCCATAGCGACATTCCACGCTGTCGATGCCCCGAGGCACTCGAACTCGAATGGGAAGGTAACTACACTCTTTTTCCCAATTTTGCCGCTCATGGTTACAAATCCCTGTGCGTTGGGCACGACGATGACCGAGCCGTCGCTCATCACCAGCTTAACCGACTTGTGGATGCGCTTAACATCAGCTGATAGCTCCACACCACCTTCTGTCGCTTCGCCACCCAGTAGCTCCGCCATCTGTGCTTTCGTTACTGAGGTAAAGCTACCAGTGTACTTGTAAGGTACACCGTCGTAAGTGATGTAGATAGGCGAGTCGCTTTCGTGTACGCCAATTTCAAATTTTTCGGGTTTATCTCGGAAAAGACCCACTTCATCTCCATCAAAGTGCATCGGTGCCTTAGTGGTAAATGAGGTGGTTGCGATGGCATCCTTGGAGGTAATCGGCTCTCCGAAGTAAGCCTCCTTGATGCGTAATACTGCGATTGGATTATTTGTTGACATACTATTATCTCTTTATTCTGTTTACTATTAGATTGCTGTATCTCCTTCTTCTGGGGTTGTTTCCTCCTTAGGTGGTGTGCTGGTCGTTGGTGCCTTGCACACATCTGCTTGACACTCGAATTTCACTCTACTAAGCTCCGCCTTGATGAAGGTAGATGGAGTAAAGCGCATCTTAACACCTCGAATGTAATCAGAGGTAAACTTTTCGCCAGCGGGTACTGACTTACTTGAAATGCGTGGGGTAAAGGTGCCCAGCTCGTGAAGATTAACACTATACCCTAACCGCATATACTCACTGACCACCTCGCCAAGGTGCGTCAGTACGTTCATCACATCACCTCGACCAAGCGAGGTAATTTGCTCAAGTCTCTTTGCGATGTCTCGGATAGGCACTTTACCTTTGGACATCTGGGTAGCCATTTGTATCTGCTGCCCTCCATTCAACTTGCTTTTTCGTTGGACTATCTTATATTCAAATGCCATATTCTACTTACTATTTATTCTCGGAGAGTATTCATAAACTCTCGGAGAGTGTTATAATTTCCTCGGAGCATTTTCCATGCCCTCTTTTATTGATATATAAATGATACTAATTACCCCGATCCACATCAAGGCTTTCTGCCACCAGTGTAGGTGGCTCACTTCTATCTCTCGGACCACTTCCACGGGTACTTCCTTGATGGTAGTCGTTTCGGGGTACTCGACGCGCTCTGGAGGGTGCCTCGCTTGTAGCTCGAGCATACCTTGTCTTAATTGCCATAGCAGCTGTAGCCCTTTAGGAGAGACAGACACTCCTGATGTCTGAGTGCCATTTGAAAGCCGTTCGAGCGGCACTCGCATGAGTACCGAGTCGCCTGGTAGCTCAATTGTCTTTAGCTCCACTTGGGTGGTCTCCTTGATTGGCACCTGCTGGATCACAGGTTGCTTCGCCCTGCACCCTGCAAGGGCGATGAGCATTACCATGAGTATTAAGTATCGTTTATTCATCCTTTTTAATAGTTGTAGTTCTACGTCTCGAGCGAGGGATG